>JAQBVH010000296.1 GCA_027623615.1 Planctomycetota bacterium
TGCCCGGTACTGGGCCAACCCACACGGAACCCAGGCAGCTGGAAAAGTCTTCCTGGGTGGGGGAACGGTGTGCGCTCAAGGGTGGGGCCGATCCACCCGATCCTCCCGGGGATGGTCCCGATCCGGGACCTCCCCAGAGCCCATGCACAACGAAGTCCCGGCCCTCTCCGTCCTCGTTCCCACGCGCAATCGTCCCGCCCACGTCCTGCGTCTGCTCGAGAGCCTGGCCTGCCAGACCCTGGCACCTATGGCGTTCGAGGTGATCGTCGTCGACGACGGTTCCCCTGAGCCGCTCCAGGTGGAGGCCAAGTGCTTCCCCTATCCGCTGGCGGTCCTGCATCAGGAGGCGAGCGGCCCCGCGGCTGCGCGCAACCTGGGCCTCGAGCGCTGTCGCGGTCCGCTGGTGCTCCTGCTGGCGGACGATGCGCTCGCCGCACCCGACCTCCTGGCCGGGCACATCGCGGCCCACGAGCGCTCCCCGCAGCGCACCGCCGTGCTCGGCAGCTTCGGGTTCAGTGAGGCTGCGCGCCGCAGCCCCTTCGTGCGGCTGCTCGACGAGACCGACCTGTGGTGCGCGACCTCGCAGCTGCGTCCGGGCGAGCTCCACGACTGGCATCACTTCCGCACCGACAACCTGAGCCTGCCGGTCGAGGCAGTGCGCCGCGCCGGTGGCTTCGACGCGCAGCGACTCCCCGAGGCGTCGGTCGAGGGGCTCGAGCTGGGCTACCGCCTGTTCCTGGATGGCTGGCGGGTCGTGCATGTGCCCGAGTGCAGTGCCGAGCAGGACCGCGTGGTCACCCCCGCGGAGTATTTTGCGCGCGCTACCCAGCGCGGCTTCGATCTGTCCCGCATGGCGGACCGGCATCAGAACCCGGCCCTGTGCGGCTGCCACGACCAGGGAACGCTCGATGCGCTGCGCGCAACGGCGCTCGACCGGGTCGAGCAGCACCGCGGCGCCCTCGAGCAACTCGAGGCCGCGTTCGCCTCCCTCGAAGAACGCTACGCGGGCGCGCCGACCCCTCCCGAGACCCAAGCCCAGGCCGCGCGCCTGCTCGAAGAGGTCGCGGGCGCTGCGTTCGCCGCTGGCGTGCACCGGGCCGAGACAGACGTGGATCCCCTGCGCTTTGCTGCGCCGACCTCGGCGTACCTGACCAGCGTCGTGATCGTCTCCTGCGATCAGATCGAGGCGACCCGGCGCTGCATCGAACACCTGCGCGCCGCGCAGGACGACGCCTTCCCGACCGAGTGGATCGTGGTCGACAACGGCTCGAGCGACGGCAGCGCCGAGTGGTTGGCCCAGCAGCCGGACCTGCGCCTGATCCGCAATGGGGCGAACCTCGGCGCGCCCCGTGCTCGCAACCAGGCGACGGAGATCGCCGCGGGGGAGTGGGTGGCCTACCTCGACAACGACGTCTACGTGCCGCCCGGCTGGCTCGCGCGCGCCCTCTACCACGGGGCAGTCGATCCCCGCGTGGGTGCCGTCGCGCTGGTCGCCAACCGGGCCTCGAAGTTCCAGCAGGTGCCCTACGACCGCGGCGACTCCCCTGAAGACATCGCCGCCTTCGCGACCCAGCGCCACGCTGCCTACGAGCGCGTCGGCCAGAACGCGGACCTCTTCACTTCCCTGGCGGTGCTCTTGCGCCGCGCGGTGATCGACACGGTCGGGGGCTTCGACGAGACCTTCTCGCCCTGGGGTTTCGAGGACGACGACATGGCGCTGCGCGTGCGGTTCGCCGGCTGGCGCAACCGCGTCGCCCTCGACACCTTCGTGTTCCACGCGCCCTATCCGGACGAGGCCAAGCACGCGCGCCACAGCGCCCACCTCGACAGGAACTGGGCGCGCTTCGCGGACAAGTGGGGCCAGGGAGGTCCCACGCCCGCGCGCTTCGACTACGCCGCCCTGGGCCTCGACCTGGGCCGCTCGCTGGATCCCGCAGACCTGCACGCACCGCTCCCGCAGAGCGGCGCTGCAGCGGACCGGCGGCGCGACCTCATCGTGCTCGGTGCGGGCCGTAGTGGCACGAGCCTGGTAGCGGGGACCCTGGCCGGCGCGGGCTGGTTCGTGGGCGACGACCCCTATCCCGGACGCGAGGCGAACCCCAAGGGCTTCTTCGAGACGGCCGAGGTCAACGGGATCAATGAGGCGCTGATCGCGAACGCCTTCCCGGAGGCGCGGCCCGCCGGCCCGATGCAGCGCTGGCTGTGCGCCCTCGACGCCGCGGTGCCGAGCGAGGTCGCGGCCGACCTCGGCGCTCGGATCGATCGCCTCGCTGCCCGTGGCCCGTTCGCCTTCAAGGACCCGCGCTTCTGCTACACGCTCCCGGCCTGGACCTCCCGCCTGTCCGACGTCGGCCGCGTGTGCGTGTTCCGTGACCCGGCGGTCACCGCCGAGAGCATGCTGCAGGAGGTGCGCAGCGCCAGCTACCTGCGCGGCGTCGAGCTGACCTTCGAGGGCGCCCTCGAGGTGTGGCGCGCGATGTACACCCGCGCCCTCGAACAGCGCGCAGAGGGCGACTGGCTCTTCGTGCATGCCGATCAGTTGCTGACCGAGGACGGCCTCGAACGCCTCGAACGCTTCGCCGGCGCGCCCGTCGACCGCGACTTCCCCCAGGCCCGCTTGCAGCGCACGCGCGCCACGCGACCCGTCCCCGCCGAGATCACCGCGCTCTACCAGACCCTGTGCTCCCTGGCCGGGCACCCGGTCGTCTCCACCCTGAAGACCCCGGCCTCCACGATGAACTACGACGCGCTCCTCGACCTGAGCATCGAACGCCCCGACCTGACGGTCCTCATCTGCTCCTACCAGCGCAAGGACACCCTCGCGCGCTGCCTGCGCTCCTTCGAGCAGCAGACCGCGACCGGTCGCTACGAGATCGTCGTGGTCAACGACGGGTCGGACGACGGCACCCGCGAGCTGCTCGACGGCTGGGACTACCAGGTCCCCACCCTGGTCGTGCACCGCGAGAACGGCGGTCTGGCCGCCGCGCGCAACACCGGCCTGGCGATCACTCAGGGGCGCTACGTCCTGCTCGTCAACGACGACACGATCGCCGACCCTGAACTCGTCGAGCGCCACCTCGCCGCCCACGCCCGTGAGTCGGGGCAGGTCGCCGTGCTCGGCAGCTTCGAGCAGCCGAAGGAGGTGCTCGACAACGCGTTGATGCGAGTGCTCGAGGACGACACCCTTGTCTTCTGCTTCTCCATGCTGACTCCGGGGGAGCGCCACGACTGGTGCGCCTTCTGGACGTGCAACGTCAGCGTTCCCACCGACCTGGTCCGGCAGGTCGGACGCTTCGACGAGACCTTCCGCCACTACGGCTGCGAGGACACCGACCTCGCCCTGCGCTTGCACCAGATCGGCGTCGAGGTCGTCTACGAGCCCGCCGCGCGCGCCGAGCACGATCACGTCATCGACTTCGACGAGCTGGCGCGGCGCAACGTGATGGTCGCCAAGGCCCACGTGCGTCTGTTCCGCAAGCACCCGCTCGCCCTCGAGCATCCCACCTGGCGCAACCGCCAGGAGCTGACCCTCGCGGGGCTGGAGGCGACCCACCAGCAGGCGCTCGTCGAGCGCCCCGTCCTCGAGGCCTCGATCCGCACCCTCTGCGAGATCGACCTGGGTGCCCTCGAGCGCACCGGCCCCGACGGCCTCGAGCTCGCCCGGGCCTGCGAGGAGAACCTGCGCACGCAGCTGAAGATCCTCAATCAGCTCTGGTGGGTCGAGGGTCACGTGGCTGGCCTGAAGGAGTTTGGCTTGCCCGACTTCGCGACCTTGATGGAGGCGGCGCCCGTGCTGATGAACACCGCGGTCGTACCCGCGCCTGCCGAGGTACCCGCGCCGGCCGAGGTGTCCGCGCCGACCGAGGTGTCCGCGGCTGCCGAGGTGTCCGCGCCTGCCGAGGTGTCCGCGCCTGCCGAGGTGTCCGCGCCTGCCGAGCACGTCGAGCAACCCTGGCCCCTCGTGACCGAGGCCACCCACCGCTTCCTCGCCTGGCCCCGCTACGGGGACGAGGGGGACCTCGAGCAGCTGCTGGCGACCTGGGCCGAGTGCCTGGCGAGCTGCGAGTCGACCTGCCTGTGCCTGCGCCACGACGCGACCTTCGATGGTCCGCTGGACGCTGCGATCGAGCGATTGCAGAGCGCATGGTCACAGAGCGTGCCTGACCACATCGAGCTCGAGGTCCTGCTCGTCGACGGCGAGATGACCTCCACCGAACTGATGCGTCTTGGCATGTCCGTCGAGGCCGTGCTCGCCATGCCTGGTTGCAGCGACCCGGCCCGCGCCGCCTTTACGCGCGCCGTCGGGCGCCCGCTGCTGGACTCGCCCATGACCGTCTGAGTCAGAGCCGCCCACGACTAGGCAGCCGCTGGCCAACAGGCCGGCGGCTCCGGTGCTTTCCGCGCGAGGTGCAGCGCCTCAGGTGGAGCAGCGCAGACGCAGACCGGCCGCGAGGCGTGGGGCGACGGCGCCGTCCTCGTGCTTGAGGAATGCGTAGCACTCGGACCAGCTCTGGCCCTCGATCGTCGTGGCCCAGCGATCCAGGTCCACCTCGGAGTAGTCCTCCCGGCGCAGGCGCAGGTAGCCGAAGTCGGCGGTGGCGTGGACCTCGGGCGCGGCCCCGTCCTCGGCCACCACCAACGCTGCGTTCGCATCGGCAAGGACTTGGCGCGTCTCGTCGTCGTCCCAGGACTTGTTGCGAAACTCCATCGCGGCGCGGATCGCGTCGGGCAGCTGGTCGAGGAAGCCGCGCAGTCGCCCCGCGTCCTTCTTGAGGTTGGGCGGTGTCTGGAACAGCACGGGACCGAGCTTGGCGCCGGCCTCGAGCACCGCCGGGACGAAGTAGCCCAGGGGGCCTTCGACATCGAGCAGCCGGGCGCGGTGCGTGATGCGCTGGTTGCCCTTGATCACCAACTTGAAGTCGTCGGGCACGGCCTCGGCCCACTTGGCGACCACGTCCTTGCGCGGGGAGCGGTAGAAGGTGCTGTTGATCTCGACCGCGTTGAGCTGGCTCGCGTAGTAGCGCAGCCGGTCGTCCTGCGGCAGGTCCTCTGGATAGAACTTGCCCGCCCAGGCGTCGTAGGCGTAGCCGCTCGTGCCGCAGTAAAGGTCCACGCCGTGAGCCTAACAACGCGCGCGCTTCCGAAGGAGGCGTGGGGGCTCGCGCATGCTCTCGGTTAGGATTCCGGCCCCGTGCAGGGCGCATGAGACCTCCTTCCC
>JAQBVH010000297.1 GCA_027623615.1 Planctomycetota bacterium
TGGTCGCGCGCGTGCGCGCCGCGGTCCCCGGCGCGCTGGTCGCGGTCCCCGCGGGTGGTGACGTGCGACGGGTGCCGAGCGGGGTGCTCGTGCGCGATGAGGCGGACGGCGCGTGGCGCTTGCCCCTCACGGAGGCTGAGCTGCCGCGCCAGTCCGAAGACCTCGAGCAGCTCCTGCTCGACACCCTCGGGCAGGGCGCCAACCTCGGCCTCATCGTTCGGCCCGCGCCCGACGGTTCGGTGGGTGAGGCGACGGCGCAGCGTCTGGCCGACCTGCACGACAACCTGGCGGCCATCCTCGACGTGGACCTGGTGCGTGCTGCCGAGGTGCAGGCCTCCCACACCCACAGCGAGGCGCACGGCGCGGCCAACGTTCAGGACGGCGACCCGCTCAGCGCCTGGATGGTCCCGGGCGACGTGCGCCGCTGCTTCCTCACCTGCGCCGAGCTGCCGCGCACGGTGCTCGACACGATCGTCCTGGCCGAGCCGCTCGAGCGCGGCGCGTGCATCACGAGCTACCGCTTGCAGGGTCTGCGCGACAACCTCTGGCTCGACCTGCACGTCGGAGATCGCATCGGCCCGCGCCGCGTCCTGCGCGTCGACCCGTCGGACTACCAGAGCCTGCGCCTGATCGTGACCGACGCGACGGCGGCTCCTGCGATCGCGTCGATCGAGGCCTACGCGGCGCCGCCGCGGGTCCACATCGAGGCGGAGGAGCAGGTGTTCCTCGGTGGAACGCGGGTGCGCTTCTTCACGTCGCACCCTTCGGCGGTCGTGCGCTACACGTTGGACGGGAGCGAGCCGACCCGCGCGTCGAGCCTCTATCGGCGGGCCCTGGACCTGGACCAGAGCTGCGTGGTCACCGCCCGCGCGTTCACCGGGGACGAGCCGGGTCAGTACAGCGCGACCCTGCGCCTGCGGGCCTACACCTACGCGACCCTCGCCGCTCCCGTGCCGAGCGAGCCGACCACGGCGGGCCTACGCACCCGTGTCTGGGACGGCCCGTGGCGGGACCTCGACCAGGTGCCCTGGGAACGGGAACCCGTGGTCGACCGCACGGTGGAGACGATCGGCCCGGACGGCCACGCAGATCACGAGGGCGCGGTCCAGCGCTTCGACGGCTACGTGCGCGCGCACAAGGACGGCATCTACGGCTTCTTCTCGCCCGGCGCGGGCCACGTGCGGGTGTACCTCGGCGACGACCTGGTCCTCGAGTCCTTCACCGGCCTCGACCGCGTCGGCGAGGTGGGCCTCCAGGCGGGCTGGCACCCCCTGCGCATCGAGTTGATCCGCGCGGGCGCCCTGCGCACGAGCTCCGTCCAATGGCGCGGCCCGAGCCTCTCCAAGCGACCCTTCCTCCCCCGCGAGCTCCGCCGCGACTGATCCGGGGTAGAAGAGGGGCATGCTGCCCGCCCTGACCCTCGCCCTGCTCGCCTCGACTGTCGCCCAGGATCCCGCTCACGCCCTGATCAGCGTGGAGCGCATATGGGATCGGGCGGAGCACCAGGCGTTCACGGACCTCGTGCATCGCGACGGCCGCTGGTACCTCGCCTTCCGGGAGGGGTCGTCCCATGCGACCGGGCGGGACGGGGTCACGCGGGTGCTCGGTTCGGAGGACGGGCTGGAGTGGCGCACCGTTGGCCTGATCGAGGAGGAGGGCGGCGACCTGCGCGACGCCAAGCTCGCGGTCGATGGGGACGGTCGCCTGATGGTGGTCATGGGCGGGTCGCGCTACAGCGGCAGCACCCTGCTCGGTCGCACGCCCAAGGTGTCGTTCCTCGGCAGCCGTGGATTCAGGCCCTGCATCGACATCGAGATCGACCCCGCGATCGCGCAGCCCTTCGACTGGCTCTGGCGCGTCACCTCGCGCCAGGGCAAGGCCTACGGCGTCGTCTACCAGGCCGAGGGGGCAGAGTGGGCTGCGCACCTGGTCGTCAGCGAGGACGCGTTGTCCTACCAGCACGTCACGACCTTCGAGTTGGAGGGCAAGCCCAACGAGACGACGCTCCGCTTCCTCGACGACGGCACGCTGGTCGCTCTCCTCAGACGAGAAGGCGGGGACGGGCGAGCCATGGCGGGGCACGCCTCGCCGCCCTACAGCGACTGGACCTGGGCCAAGCTCCCCCTGCGCTTGGGCGGACCGAACTTCGTGGTGTTGCCTGGCGGAGAGCTGCTCGCCTCGGGCCGCGACTACACCGCAAACGGCGCGCGAACGATCCTCGGACGCTTCGACCTCGAGGGGAGCTGGACCACCTTGTTGACCCTGCCCTCCGGCGGCGACACGAGCTACCCCGGCATGGTGGTGCGCGGCGACCAGCTCTGGCTCAGCTACTACTCAAGTCACGAGGGCAAGACTTCGGTGTACCTCGCGCGGCTGCGCATCCCGAATCTCTTGGCCGCTGGCGAGGAGAAGTAGGCTCGGGGCATGCTGCGCCACTCGATCCTCGCCGTTGGACTCCTCGCGCCCTCGTTCGCCCAGGAGCAGGAACCGGACCTGCTCGAGCTCGAGCCCTTCGTCGACTCCGCTGGGAAGGACGCCTTGCGTGGCGTCTACCGCGTTCGCGAGAACCGAACCGCAGGCACGGGTCCGTGGCTCGAGCTCGACCTGGTGGTGCTGCTCGCGACGGGCTCATCCAGCGTGGACGACCCGATCTTCTACCTGTTCGGCGGACCGGGTGGCCCGGCGACGGGTGCGGTCGGCGGCTTCGTGGATTCACCCCTGCGCGAGAGGCGCGACATCGTCTTCGTTGATCAACGCGGGACGGGCGGCAACCACCGCCTCGCGTGCCCCTACGAGGACACCGATCCGCAGAGCTACCTGACGCCGGGCTTCGAGGAGGATCACTACCGTGCGTGCCTGGAGCGACTCGAGGCCGAGTTCGATCTGACCCAGTACACGACCCCGATCGCAGCCCACGACCTGAACGAGGTCCGGGAGGCCCTCGGCTACGAGCGCGTCAACCTGATGGGCGGCTCCTACGGGACGCGCATGGCCCTGGTCACGCTGCGCGAGCATCCCGAGATGGTGCGCGCCGCCGTGCTCGACGGGGTGGCCCCGATCAGCTTCACGAATCCGCTCTTCCACGCCTGGGCGGCCCAGCGCGGGTGGGAGCAGATCGCCCTGGAGTGCAAGTCGACCCCGGCGCGGATCGAGGCCTTCGGCGACCTCGACGCGAAGTTCCACAAGATCCTCGAACGGCTCGAGAAGGAGCCGGCGCAGGTCGCTGTGCGCGACCCGAACTCGGGCCAGTCGGTCAAGGTCACGCTGACCCGCGACGCCTTCTGCGAGGCGCTGCGCACGCTGATGTACTACACCGGCGGCAACCGTCAGGTCCCCGACGCTGTGTGCAAGGCGTACGAGGGGGACTACGCGCCCTTCGCCCAGCGCGGCCTCGGCATCAACCGCGCCCTGCGCCAGATGCTGGCCATGGGCATGCTGCTGTCGGTCACCTGCCCCGAGGACCTGGCCCGCATCGACCCGGCGACGATCCCGCGCTGGACCAAGGGCACCTTCCTGGGCGACATCCGCGTGCAGCGGCAGATGGCGCTGTGCGAGTTCTGGCCCCAGGGCGAGGTGGGGGAGGACTACGGCGAGCCGGTGAGCGTCGACGTGCCGACCCTCCTGCTCTCCGGCACCCACGACCCGGTCACCCCGCCCGAGTTCGGCGCGGCGGCGGCCGAGCACCTCCCGAACTCGCTGCACCTGGTCGTCCCCGGTTGCCACGGCGTGGGCCGCTCGGGCTGCCTCCCGGAGCTGGTCAGCGCCTTCCTCGACGCGGGCAGCGTCGAGGCGCTGGACGCGAGCTGCATCGAGTCGATGTCGATGCCGCCGTTCGCCGTGTCTGGGCGCTGAGCTGCACGAGCCGTCCGGTGCGAGCTCGCGGGTGTGCAGCCTGCTCCGCTGCTGCGGCGGACCCGCCCACGGATCATGCTTCGCCGCCGCTTCGCCCTTGCAAGCTCCGATTCGGCCAGGGTGGCCGTCAGGCGGCCTCGGCGAGAGGCGCCATCAGTACAGCGGGACCCGCGCGCGTGTCCCGGCCGAGACCTTGGGATCGGGGGTGAGGATGCCGCGCAGGTTGAGGCAGTCGGAGGTCGACACCTCGAGCATGACCTCGGGGCGGCCCTCGTCCTGGCGCGCGAGCTTGCGCAGGGTGCGCACGGCCTCCGGGAGCGCGTACTGCTCGCCGGAGAAGCCCGCGACGAAGCGACCACCGCGCACGTCGCCGCGCAGCTCCATGTGCCGCAGCGCGCGCAGGAGCTCGCGCCACGGAAGCGGGATGCGCTCGCGCTCGAGCAGGGTGCGGAAGAGGACGCCATAGCGGCGCAGCAGGACGCCGGCGACCTCCTCGACCTCGGGTGCCTCGCCCTCGCCGCGGCCGAGCAGGCTCCAGCGACCCGTGGTGAAGAGCGGCGCCTTGCGGCGCGAGGCGGGGATCAGGTGCTGGCGCAGGGAGGCGAACGAGTCACTGGTCACCAGGCCCGCGGCGACGAGCTCCTCGAGGCCGCGCTCGACGTCGCTGACGAGCAGCCCGCCGATCGCCTCGAGGTCGGTCTGGAAGAGCGCGCCGCGCTCCGCCAGGGCCTCGCGCACCGCCCGGGCAGGCCAGGACAGCTCGAGCTCGTCCGGCGCGGGTGCGAGCCCACGCCAGAGGGAGAGCTCCTCCCGCGGCACGATCGCGACCGGCGCGCTGCGCAGCGCGACCTTCGACGCACCCCAGAGCCTGCCCCACGCGATGCGCCCGGCCAGGCCCAGCTCGTCCAGCCAGCTCTGGCGGTAGCCCTGCACGCGGCGACCGAAGAGCTCCTGCTCCCAGACGCCGACCGGCGCCTCGAAGCCCGCGAGCTGGCGCACGACCTCGAGCACCCCTTGAGGACCTTCGAGCCGCGCGCCCGGCGCGAGGTGCTGCCACACGGCGAGGAAGCGCAGGAAGGTCGCTGCCGGAACGGGCTTGATCTGTCGGCGCAGGTCCTCGAGCGTGTAGCGCTGGATGCGCGCGAGCAGGCGCCGGTCGCACCAGGCCTGGCGACCCTGCCACTGGATGCGCAGCACGTGACCCTGGGCCTCGAGGGTCAGCAGCACCGGGTCGTCGGAGTGCACGGGGCCGAGGGCTTCCATGCGCCCGCGCAGGACGAGCTCGTCCTGGCGGCTGGCCTCGAAGGCGAACCAGCGCTCGCCCTCGCGCACGACGCGGCCGCCGGCGGCG
>JAQBVH010000298.1 GCA_027623615.1 Planctomycetota bacterium
CTACGACCTCGAGGCGGACCCGGGCGAGCAGACAAACCTGGCGGCGGCCCGCCCCGAGGTCGCGGGTCCGCTCGCCGACCTGGTCGAGGCCTGGACCGCGGCCTCCCTGGGCCTCGCGGCCTCGACCGTGAACAGCCAGGACATCGACCCCGAGGTCCTCGATCAGCTCGCCAAGCTCGGCTACGCGGGTGGCGACGAGGCGGACGCCGGCCCCTCCGACGGCGGCAAGCTGCCCTTGCTCGCCCGGGCCGTGCTCGAGGGTGCGGAGCGCTGGACCCTCGTCAGCCTGGAGCCTGACGAGGAGGTCCCGGAAGACACGCCCCAGCGCAAGCTCGTCGCTGGCGTGCTCGTGCACGACCGCGGTCGCGCCCGCGAGGAGAACCGCGACAAGCTGCTCGAGGCCCTCTACCGCGGCCTGGTCGCGGGCGTCGAACCGCCCGAGGACGCCCCCTTCCGCCCGATCTACGGCATCCGTGCCGCGCACCGCGGCCACATCTGCGACGTGCTCTGCGACTACGAGACCCGCCGCGTGCGCGTCCAGCTCGACGGCCGCGACGTGGCAGACCTGGCAACGGCGAAGGGCGCCGAGCGCATCGTGCGCGAGGTGTTCGAGGCAGCGCGCGTCAAGTTCGAGTCGTTCTGATCAACAAGGAGTCCCTATCGATGCTGTCCGCCCTGCTCCTCGCGCTGACCTTCTCTCCGCCCGCGGACGTCCGTTTCTCGGTGGAGGCGCCGGACGGGCGCGGCCCCCTGTACCTCGCGGGGTCGTTCAACGACTGGCAGCCTGGGGACCCGAGTTGGGAGCTGACCAGCGAGGAGGAGCGCTGGATCCTCAGCGTTCCCGCCGCACGGCTCGGCGACGCCCCCATCGAGTTCAAGCTGACCCGAGGTTCGTGAGACTCGGTCGAGGTGAGCGCCGACCTGACCGACCGCCCGAACCGGCGGCTGGCGGCCGATCTCCCCGAGGAGGTCGCCTTGACCGTGGAGGCATGGATCGACGACCGGCCCGACTTTGTTCCCAGCAGCGCTCGCAAGAGCACGGTCACCGGACACCTGGACCTGTTCGACATCACCAGCGAGCGCCTCGAGAACACGCGCAAGCTGCGCGTCTGGTTGCCCCCCGGCTACGACGCGGAGGAGAACGCCACACGGCGCTACCCCGTGCTCTACCTCCACGACGGCCAGAACGTCTTCGATCGCGCCACCTCGTACCTGGGCACCGAATGGGAGGCCGACGAGACCGCAACCCGGCTGATCGAAGCCAAGAAGATCGAGCCGCTCCTGATCGTAGGCATCGACCACGCCGGCGCCGCCCGCCTGGCCGAGTACAACCCGCCCTTCACAAGCAAGGGCGGCGTCGCGCACAGCGGAGATCGCTACCTGGACTTCATCACGCAGACCGTCATGCCCGAGGTCGAGGGTCGCTATCGCGTCGAGCCGGGCCCCGAGCACACCGCCCTCGGCGGATCGTCGTACGGGGGCAACATCACGCTCTACGCGGGGATGCGCCACCCCGACAGGTTCGGCGCGCTGCTGGTCGAGTCACCGGTGTTCTGGGCCTTCGGCCCGGGCCTGATGAATCTCTGCAAGCAGCACGAATGGACCCAGCGTGTCTTCGTCGCCAGCGGCGATTCGGAATCGAAGGAAGCCAAGGTCCAGGCCGGCTACGAGCGCGGCATGGAGGTCCTGCGCGCGACCTTTACCGCGCAGGACCTCCTGCCGAAGCGCGCGCTCTTGGTGGTCGAGCCCAAGGCCACCCACCACGAAACCTCTTGGGCCCGGCGCCTGCCCCAAGCGCTGGAGTTCTTCTACGGCCGCTGACTCTCCGCAGCACGGAGTCAGTGGAAGGTCACTTCGAGCAGCGGTGAGAGCTCGCCGCCGAACGATCCGTGGAGGTACTGGAACCTCCAGGTCGAGCCGATCGGCAAGCAGAAGTACCCGCCGATGGCCGGCACCTTGCCGCCGCCCCCGTCGGTCAACGCGTCGAGTACGTCCACGCGAAAGCTCCCGTTCGCGTCGGTCGGTCCGATGTCGAGGATGAAGCGGCCGATGGTCGAGCCGCCGAGGCACAGGTCGCCCGCAACTCCGGGCAGGCCCAAGGCCCCCGCGCCCTGCCCCGTGAGCAGGAGGGCGAAGACCCCCGGCTGAGCGCCGCTGAGGACGAGCTCCGCGGTCCCGGCGGCGCAGTCGCAGGTCGCGAGCCGGATCGTGCCCGAGCTCCCGGACTCGCACTCGACCCTGGACTCGCAACCCAACAAGTATTCGACGACCAGGCGCGGCCGCTTCTTGATCGTGACCGACTCCCGGGAGTCGAATCCCCGTGCCGTCCACTTGGGCAGGATCCCCAGGGCGCGGATCAGCCAGCCGTGGTTGGGCTGCGTGCCGTCGACCCAGGCCTGCACGTCGGCGGTCAGCCCCTGCCCCGACCAGAGGATCGGGCCAGTGCCCAGGCCTGTCGGCGACTCGGCGCTGTGCGGGGCCTGGTAGTCGCCGCCGGCTTGCTGCCAGAACTCGGTCGGCCAGAAGCGGTGCAGCCAGGTCGCGTCCCCGTCCGAGGCCGGGGCGCCCTTGCCCGGCTCGACCACGGCATGGGAAGAGCCCTCGCCCCAATCATCGAGCAGCCGGTGGATGGCGAGCGTGCCCTCCTTCGCGTGGGGCGAGAGCTGGGAGACGACCAAGCGCAGCTCGACCGAGGTGACCCTCGCCCCGGCCGGGATCGAAGACACGTCGAAGTGCAGCACGGCCGCCCGCGCCGCCCCGATCCCGGTCGACCCGGCGAAGAGCAGCTCACCCACGGCGTTGCTGACCGAGCCGTCCTTGCTCTCGTAGAGGGTGTTGTCCCGGTCAGCGCCGAAGCGGACCCGCTCCTGGGCCAGGGCGGGTGAGACGAGGGCGAGCAGGAGGAGCGTGCGCATGCTGGAGGCCAGGTGCCGGCTGACAGAGGGGCCGGTTGCAACATTCCAACGGAATCACCGTCCCAATGGGGTTCGGATTGAGCCTACGCCCATGGAGCAGCCCCCACCCCCTCGCTACGATCCGCCCACCATGAGCGAAATCGTGCGCGTCCACGGGCGGGAGATCCTCGACTCCCGCGGCAACCCGACCATTGAAGTCGATGTCGAGCTGGCCTCCGGAGCGTTCGGGACGGCCGCCGTGCCCTCGGGCGCCTCGACCGGGATCTACGAGGCCTGCGAGCTGCGCGACGGAGAGGGCCGCTACGGCGGCAAGGGCGTGCTCAAGGCGGTCGCTTCGGTCAACTCCGATCTGAACCACGAGCTCGGCGGGATGGAAGCCCTCGACCAGGGCGCCATCGACCGCGCCATGATCGCCCTCGACGGGACCCCGAACAAGGAGCGGCTCGGCGCCAACGCGATCCTGGGCGTGTCCCTGGCCACCGCCAAGGCGGCGGCCGACGAATGTGGTCTGCCGCTCTACCGCTACGTCGGCGGCACGGCGGCCCACGTCCTGCCCGTGCCCATGCTGAACATCCTCAACGGGGGCGAGCACGCGGACAACAACGTCGACCTGCAGGAGTTCATGATCATGCCCTTCGGAGCCACCAGCTTCCCCGAGGGGCTGCGCATGGGCGTCGAGGTCTTCCACGCCCTCAAGGGCGTCTGCCGCGAGCGGGGTCTGAACACCGCCGTCGGCGATGAGGGGGGCTTCGCCCCTGATCTGGGCTCGAACGAGGAGGCCGTGCAGCTGATCCTCGAGGCGATCGAGAAGACCGGCCTGCTCCCCGGTCAGGACATTCGCATCGCGATCGACTCCGCCTCCAGCGAATTCTACGAAGACGGAATCTACACGATCGACGGCAAGGGCCACTCGGCGCAGGAATTGACCGACTACTACGCCGGGCTCTGCGAGAAGTACCCGATCTTCTCCATCGAAGACACCCACGACCAGGACGACTGGGACGGCTGGTGCTCCGTGACGGCGGCGCTCGGCGACCGGGTCCAGATCGTGGGTGACGACCTGTTCGTCACCAACGTGAAGCGACTCCAAGCGGGCATCGACAAGGGCGCGGCCAACGCGATCCTCATCAAGGTCAACCAGATCGGCACCTTGACCGAGACGCTGGAGACGATCGCCCTCGCCCATCGCACGGGCATGCGCTGCGTGATGAGCCATCGCTCCGGCGAGACCGAGGACACGACCATCGCCGACCTGGCGGTCGCGACGAACACCGGCCAGATCAAGACCGGCGCGCCGTGTCGCTCGGATCGGGTCGCCAAGTACAACCGGCTCCTGCGTATCCACGAGGAGCTTGGCGCGACCGCCCGCTACGGCCCGCGCGACCTGACCAGCGCTTGAGGGGACACGACCGGGGGGCCATGACAGTACGAGGGGGAATCCGACGGATCCTGGGCGAGGTGCTCCATTGGGCACCCGTCTGGGTTGCGCTGCTCCTCTTCTGGCAGGTCAGCACCCTCGGACTCAAGCCCGCCCTCGCGGAGGAAGCGCGCCTGGAGCAGGAGACCCTCTCGGTCGAGGAGCGCCACGAGCGCACCAAGACGGAGTTCGAGGCCCTCGAAGACGAGGCAGAGGCCTGGCAGGACCCGGTCTACCGGGAGCGGCGGCGGCGGATGCTGAAGTCCAGTCAGCCGAAGGCTGCCAACAAACCGGCCGGCACACCGGGGCAATGATCCGCGCCAGCGTCCACGCCGCTCCGCCTCGGACCTTGGAGTCGCGCCACCGTGAGCGCCGCGGTCACTTCACGAGCAACCAGACGGCCAGCCCGATCAGGCCGACCATCAGGGTGCGCTTCACCGCGTAGTACACCGTCCGGTTCCACTCCTTGGCCGCGATGAAGAAGGTCTTCAGGCGGTAGATGGCCGGGGTGACGTGGTTGAAGACCCCGACCTTCTCCTCGGCCACGTTGTTCGAGCGCGTTTGCGCTAGCACCAGGCGGCCGAAGACCTGCTGAAACCAGCGCAGCATCGGCGTGTGCACGGGCCGGTCGAAGTCAGCGAAGAGGATGATGCGGTTCTCCTCCGTGTCGTTCTTGGCCCAGTGGACGTAGGTCTCGTCGAAGACCAGGTCCTCACCGTTGCGCCAGGAATACTTGTGCCCGTCGACCCAGATCGCGCAGTCGTCGCTGTTGGGACAGACCAGGCCGAGGTGATAGCGCATCGAGAGCGCAAAGGGGTCCCGGTGCTTACCCAGCTCCGTGCCCGGCGGGAGCATCGTGA
>JAQBVH010000299.1 GCA_027623615.1 Planctomycetota bacterium
AGCCCGCCGCAGCCTTCCCGGAGCAGCGGCGCAAGCCCGAAGCGGGCCGGCCGGAGAAGCTCGCGGCCCCCGGGCACATCGAGACGGAGGCGAGCCGCGAGCTCGTGCTCGAGGCGATCGCCCTCGACCGTGGCGTCAACCGAGACGCGGCCATGGCAGACCCGGTGCGCCGGTCCGGCGAGGACGGGCTGCTCGAGCTCGCTCGGCGCCTCAGGGTCGACGTGCTCGTCGTGGCCCTCGAGGACCGGCGCCAGACCCTCCCCACCGAGGAGCTGCTGCGCTGCCGCCTGGGTGGCATCGACGTGCGCGAACGCGAGGAGATCTTCGAGCAGATCACCGGCCGCATCGCCGTGGCTGCGATGCGGCCTTCGTACCTGATCTTCAACGAGGGCTTCCGGCGCCAGCCCTGGGCCGACCTGATGAAGCGCTGCGTCGACATCGTGATGGCGCTCACGATCTTCGCGCTGGCCTGGCCCTTCATGATCCTGACTGCGATCATGGTCCGCGCCGACTCCCCCGGAGCCGCGCTCTTCAAGCAGGAGCGCATCGGACGGGACGGCAAGCCGTTCACGCTGATGAAGTTCCGCTCGATGCGCATCGACGCCGAGGCTGTCTCCGGCGCGGTCTGGGCGACCGAGGACGATCCGCGCATCACCCGGGTGGGCCGCTTCATCCGCAAGACGCGCCTCGATGAGCTGCCTCAGCTGTTCAACGTGCTGCGCGGTCACATGTCACTGGTCGGGCCCCGCCCCGAGCGTGCTCCTTTCGTCCGCGACCTCGCGGAGCGCATCCCCTACTACCATCAGCGCCATATCGTGAAGCCTGGGCTGACGGGCTGGGCGCAGATCAACTACCCGTACGGGAACACGATGGAGGACGCCCTCCACAAGCTCCAGTACGACCTCTTCTACATCAAGAACCACAGCGTGCTCTTCGACCTGTCGATCCTGTTCAGCACGATCAAGACCGTGGTCTTGCGCAAGGGAACCTGAACCTTGGACATTCTCGGCATCCTGCTGATCGCGCTCCTGGGCGGCGCGGTCCCGCTCCTGGCCAAGTGGGGCGAGCGCGGACTTCACACGGCCCTGGCCCTGTCGACCGGCATCTTCCTCGGGGCAGTGTTCCTGCACCTCCTCCCGACCGTGTCGGTGATGAGCCTGAGCGGCGAGGACCCCACCACCGCCGCCGTCGTCGACCCCCACGCGGGTCACGACCACAGCGCGGACGACGGTCACGAGCATGCCGACGACGCGGGGGGCCACGCGGGGCACAACCACGGCGACATGTGGCTGTGGCTCTTCGTGCTCATCGGCGTGCTCGGGGTGTACCTGGTCGAGGCCCTGGTCCTACGCACCCACGACCACGACGAGCTGCACCGCCACAAGTCGGTCGGCTGGGCGGCCTTGATGGGGATCAGCGTGCACGCGTTGACCGCGGGCATCAGCTACGGGGCGACGCGCGATCACGCGCTCATCTCCTCGGCCATGCTGGTCGCGATCCTGGCTCACAAGGGCTTCGAGGCATTCTCCCTGACCACGGTGTTCCAGCTCGCGGAGGTGGCCCACAAGAAGCTCGTCTTCCTCGTGGTGGCCTTCTCCTTGATCACTCCGGTCGGCGTCCTGATGGGCGAGGGCATCAGCTCCCTGCTCGGCACCGCGGGCACCGCCATCCTGACCGCGCTCGCGGCCGGGACCTTTCTCTACGTCTGCCTGTGCGAGCTCCTGGTCGAGGTGTTCCACCACCGTGAGGACGGCGGGAAGAAGATCCTCCTGCTCGCGGTCGGGGTCGGACTGACCGTCATCTTCGAGGGGTTCGGCCACGGATGAGCTGGACGGCCGACTGGTTCCGGGAGGTCTGGACGATCCTGGTCGCGTCGGGTCCTTACCTGCTCGTCGGCTTCTTCATCGCAGGCCTGCTCGAGGTCCTCATCCCCAAGACCTGGATCCGGCGTCACCTGGGCGGCAAGGGTTGGATCCCCGTGGCCAAGGCGGCGCTCGTCGGCGCGCCCATCCCTCTGTGCTCCTGCTCGGTGATTCCTACGGCGGCCCAGCTGCGGCGTGAGGGTGCGAGTCCGGGCGCGACCGCCGCCTTTCTGATCGCCACTCCCGAGACCGGCGTCGACTCGATCGGGATCAGCTACGCGCTGCTCGACCCGCTGATGACGATCGCCCGGCCAGTCAGCGCCATCGTCACGGCAATCGGCGCCGGGCTCGCGGTCGGACGAGTGGCCGAGGACCAACCGCCCTCCGACATGCTCCCGCTCGAGGCGAGCCCTGGCGCCGATTGCTGTAGCGAGCTGCCCCAACCGGAACCCGAGCCGCCCGTCGAGGAGAGCTGCTCTCACCCCGCAGACGTCCCCTCGGCCGCCCAGCGGCCGCGCTCCGTTCTGGCCCGAGCCGCGGCCTACGCCTACGGCCCGCTCATGGCGGATCTGACCCCCTGGTTCCTGGTCGGCTTCGCCCTCTCGGCCACGCTGGCCCTGACCGTGCCCGCCGACTTCTTCGGTGAGGTCGTGCCCGGCGGCCTTCCGGCGATGCTCATGATGCTCGTGGCGGGCTTGCCCCTCTACGTGTGCGCCACGGCGAGCACGCCGATCGCTGCCGCGCTGATCGCCAAGGGGCTCGACCCCGCCGCGGCGATGGTGTTCCTGCTGGCTGGCCCCGCGACGAACGTGGCCACCATCGGAGTGGTCCACAAGCTGCTCGGGCGCCCGGCCCTCGTGGCTTACCTGCTGTCGATCGCCCTGTTCTCCCTGGCGGCCGGTGGGGTGGTTGGTGAGCTCTACGGCTGGCTCGACCTGCCCCTCGGGTCGAGCGCCCTCCAGCACGTGCACGGCAAGGGCGGCCCGATCGCCTTCGCCAGCGGCGTGGTCCTGACCGCCCTGTTCGCTTGGCACACCCTCGCGCTGGCGCGCAGGCGCCTGGCGCCGCCCGCCGCCTGAGACGCGCGGGAAACGCCCCGCCGTTCCCCCTGCCGAGGTGGCGGCGATGCCCTACCCTGGCATCCCTCATCCAATGTCCCCAGGCGCCTTCCCCAGTGATTCCATGCGCATTCTCTTCAGCCTGATCGCCATCGGCGGCGCGGCCGCCTACAGCGCGACTGCCCCCACGACCAACTCCGAAACCGCTCCCACCGCGACCGAAGCGGCGATCGTCGAGCCCGCCCCCGTGCACTGCCAGGTCCCCTGCGGCGTTTACGGCGACAAGATGCGCATCGACATGCTGCTCGAGGACGCGGCGACGATCGAGAAGGCGATGCAGGCCATCGCTGCCGAGGACACGAACAAGAACCAGGGCGTGCGCTGGATCATGAACAAGGAGTCCCACGCCCAGAACATCCAGGACATGGTCGCCGCCTACTGGCTGACCCAGCGCATCAAGGCGCCCAAGGAAGGCGACGACGACGCCAAGGGCAAGTACCTGCGTCAGCTGGCGCTGATGCACCAGCTGACCGTGTCGGCCATGAAGTGCAAGCAGACCACCGACGTCGCCCACGTCGAGACCCTGCGCAAGACCGCCGCCGCGTTCAGCGCGACGTACTTCAGCGAAGAGGACCTGAAGCACCTGCGCGAGCACAGCTTTGCTGGGCACTAGTCCGATCCGAGCGGCGCCTTCGCGCGCGATCCCGTCGAGACGCCGGCCAGCTCAGGTCGGCGTCTCGTCGTGCGTGCGATGGAAGGTCACGGCGTCCCCGTACTGAGGGGGGCCGACCCGATCCACCAGCCCGTAGTGCCCGAGATCCGGGCCCGCCGGGTTCGACACCTTCGCGAGCCTCAACCAACCCTCCCTCTGCGAGTCGCCAGGCGAGGGCAGGCTGGGAACCCTGATGGGCGGCCAGCGCCGGGTCGTCACGAAAACTGGGCTGACGCCGCGCGAGCGGCCGATCGAACTCGCGCGCAGGCGCGCCCGGTAGCGCAGGACCAGCGCAGGGCCCCCGGCGCTGAGCAGCTCTGCCTGCCGGCGGCGCGCCGGGGTGTGCATGCCGCGCCGCGGACCCGGCGTAGAATCCCCCCATGCGCCTCCTCCTCCTGCACTCCCTCCTGCTCGTCGGCTGCGCCGCCTCCCCTCAGCCCAAGGTCGTGCTCGCCATCCATGGCGGGGCGGGGACGATCCTGCGTGAGAACCTGACCGCGGAGGCGGAGGCCGCCTACCGCGCGGCGCTCGAGCACTCCCTGCGCGCCGGCCATGCGGTGCTCGAGGCCGGCGGCTCGGCCATGGACGCGGTCGAGGCCGCGATCTTGCCCATGGAGGACTCGCCCCTGTTCAACGCCGGACACGGAGCAGTCCTGACCCACGAAGGACACTGCGAGCTCGACGCGTCAGTCATGGACGGGGCGAGCGGAGGGGCGGGCGCAGTCGCAGGCGTGCGCACCGTGCGCCATCCGATCCGCGCGGCGCGGGCGGTGATGGAGCGCTCACCCCACGTGCTGCTCTCGGGCGCGGGCGCGGACACCTTCGCGGGCGAGCAGGGCCTCGAGCAGGTCGACAACGCCTACTTCGAGACCGAACGGCGGCGCCGGCAGCTCGAGCGTGCCATCGCGGCGCAGGCCCGCGGGGAGGACCTGGGCACCCTCAAGTTCGGCACGGTCGGCTGCGTCGCCCTCGACCAGGCGGGGCACCTGGCGGCGGGGACCTCGACCGGGGGAATGACCAACAAGCGCTGGGGCCGGATCGGCGACTCGCCGATCATCGCGGCCGGGACCTGGGCGGACGACGACACCTGCGCCGTGTCCGGCACGGGCTGGGGCGAGTTCTTCATCCGCGCTGCCGTCGCCCATGACATCCACGCCCGCATGGCCTACGGCGGCCTCACCCTGGCCGAGGCGTGCGACCAGGTCATCCTCGAGGACCTGACCGCCGCCGGCGGGAGCGGCGGCGTGATCGCCCTCGACCACGCCGGTCGCGTGGCCGCCCCCTTCAACACGCCCGGGATGTACCGGGGCTGGATCGACGCCGAGGGCCGGGTCGAGGTCCACATCTACGGGGACGAGTAGCGCTCCCAGGCCGCGTAGGCGACCCCGTTGGGGCCGCCTACGCCTCCTGCGGAGGCGTGGGTGTTGCTTGACGCCACACCTGACGGTGTGGGCGAAGCGACCCCGTTGGGGCCGCCTACGCCTCCTGCGGAGGCGTGGGTGTTGCTTGGCGCCACACCTGACGGTGT
Organism: Planctomycetota bacterium; assembly: GCA_027623615.1. Taxonomy (GTDB): domain Bacteria; phylum Planctomycetota; class UBA1135; order UBA1135; genus JALWOP01. The sequence goes on from JAQBVH010000299.1 coordinate 5,161, forward strand.
GACAGCCGGAGTCCGCACCCAGGGCGC
>JAQBVH010000300.1 GCA_027623615.1 Planctomycetota bacterium
CCCGGCCCAGGCGAGGGGCAACAGGCACGCGACCGGACGGGGCAGGCGCAGCAGCGCTCGGCCGCAGGCGCGCAGGCTCCGCAGGGCTGGACCCGACGCCGGCACCTCAGTCGCCATAGCGCCTGGTGGCCTTCAAGGCGAGACCGTTGCCCGCAGGCGTCGGGGCGACGGAGAGCTTGTCGACCATGCCCGCCAACAGGAAGAAGCCACGGCCACGCTCGTCCTCGAGGTCCGGGAAGCCGTCAGGAGGATCGATCAGGTCGCGCAGGAAGGTCGGGTCGCCGCCGCCCTGATCCCCCACCGTCACCGTCCACTCCTTGCCCGAGATGGCCAGCCCGAGCTGCATGCGCACGTCCCCGGGCAGGTCGGCGATCTCGCGCGCGCCGCCGCCTCCGCCGTGATCGACCGCGTTGTCGAGGAGCTCGCCGGCCACGAATTCGAGGGTCTCGACCTCCTTCGCGGGCACGCCCTCGGCCAGGGCGAACTCGCGCGCCATCTGCCGGGCCATACGGCCCGCGCTGTGGGCCGCGGGGAGGTCGAGCTCCAGCTCGTGGGGCCGGTCCCTGCGCTTGATCTCGCTCACGCAGGCTCCAGGTAGAGGGAGAAATCGAGGGCGCGTACCGAGTGGGTCAAGGCCCCGATCGAGATTCGGTCCACGCCGGACGCGGCCACCGCGCGCAGGTTTGACTCGGTGATGCCACCGGACGCTTCGAGCTCGACGGCGATGCCGAGCTCTGTCGCGCGGGCACGCAGCAGCGGCACGAGCGCGGTCATGTGCTCCGGGCTCATGTTGTCGAGCAGGATCACGTCCGCGCCGCCCTCGACCGCAGCGAGGGCCTCCGCGTCCGTCGTCGCCTCGCAGGTCATGCGCACGGCCGGGCCGATCGAGGCGCGCATGGCGCGCACCGCGTCGGCCACCGGCCGGCCGGCCAGGGCGAGGTGGTTCTCCTTGATCATCGCCTCGTCGTAGAGGCCGCTGCGGTGGTTGTCACCGCCGCCGCAGAGCACCGCATACTTCTCGAGGGCACGCAGACCTGGGGTCGTCTTGCGCGTGTCGAGCAAGCGCGCTGCCCCGGCCCCCTCGACCAGGGCCACGAATCCCGCGGTCCGGGTCGCGATCCCCGAGAGGCGCTGCAAGAGGTTCAACGCGGTGCGCTCGGCCAGGAGCAGCGCCCGCGCTCTGCCCTCGATCGTGGCCACCGTCTGGTCAGGCTCTACCCGTTGGCCGTCACAGGCTTGCGCCTCGACCCGGGCGGCCGGGTCACAGGTCGTGAAGACCGAGAGGAACACGTCCAGGCCCGCCAGGACCCCGGGCTCGCGGGCGATCAGCCGTCCGCGGGCAGCGGCCCCCTCGGGCACCAGGTTGTCGCTGGTCAGGTCCCCTTCGGGGCCGCCCAGGCCGATGCCCAGGTCCTCGTCGAGGGCCTGGCGGACGACCCGTGCGACGACGGCCGGCGGAGGACCCGGAGGCGGGCGGGAGGTGGACAGGACCATGTGAGGATTCAGTGTACGGCCCAGGTCCCATGCGAGGAATCCGCCGCACGCGACCCCAGGAAGGCGCGCGCGCGGGCGCCGAGCTCGTCACCGATGCCCGGCACCGCCTGGGGATCGAACTCCTCGTCCGCGCCCTGGCTCGACCACCAGGCGCGGGCCAGATCGAGGGCGCGCTGCTCCCCGATCCCGGGAACCGCCCGCCAATCCCCGGCCGTGGGCAGATCGATCGCCTCGAGGGCCACGGTCCGAACCGGCGGCGGCGCGGGGGGCACCGGCGGGAAGCGCGCGGCCAACCCGACCCCGAGGGTCCAGCCGATCCACGCCCGGCACCAGGCCGATCGGCAGCCGCGGGGTTGCATGGTCCAGGGACCGGTGCGGGAGGCGCTGGGTTACGGGGAAGCCGGCGGAAGCGACCCTGCAGCTCGCACCGGGGCTCGAGGTGCGCCGGGCCGGAGCCCGGTGAGAGCGCGGCTAGACGAGGTCCGGTGCCCAGGCGACCCGGCGCATCAGGTTGCGCCCCAGCCCGCGCGGCCGCGTCTCGGCAAGCTCGGCCATCAGCAGCGTGGCCAGGTCCTCGATCGCGAGACTCAACTCCGACTCGGGCTCGCCACGCACGACGGGCTGGCGCCGCTGGGTGCAGCGGAAGGCGGCGCGGTCCTCGGGCAGGGTCGCGATCGGGCGCGGGGCACGGCCGAGGAAGCGCTGGCTGACCTCGCAGATCTTGTCCGCGGTGCGCTTGCCCTCGTCCTCGTCCATCGCGCGGTTGACCACGAGCAGGATCTCGCAGCGCGGATTGCGCCGCAGGAGCACCTTGAGGAACGCGTAGGCATCCGTCATCGCGGTCACGTCCGGGGTGGTCACCAACAGGACCACGTCCGAGGCGGCAGCGAACGCAACGGTCTGGGCCGAGAGCCCGGCCGCCGAGTCCACCAGGATGGTGCGATAGGTCAGCTCGAGCTTCTCGATGCCGGCGCTGAGGAGGTGCAGCTCATAGGCCGAGAGCCCCGCCATCTTCGAGAAGCCCGAGCCACCGGAGAGCAGGTCGAGCCCATCTTCCGCCGACACGATCGCGTCGATCGCAGCGCAGCGTCCCTCCACCACGTCGACCAGGGTCAGCTCGGGGTGCAGGTCGTGCAGGATGTGCGCGTTGGCCACGCCCAGGTCCGCGTCGAGGATCAACGTGCGACCGGCCTTCGCGAACGGGATCGCCAAGGAGGCTGTCAACGTCGACTTGCCGGTGCCGCCCTTTCCGCTCGCGACGCAGATCGAGGACGCACGCGCAGCCGCGAGCCCATCCCGGGCCACCTCGACCTGCGTGCGCGGTCCCCGCCGCGTGTCCGGCGCATCGCGCCGTCCTCGTCCGAACAACTTCTGAAGCATGGGCTCGTTACCCATGCGAGGCTTTCAAACCGGTGGGGTCGATCCAAGGATCGCCTCGAAAATCCAGGTCGGAGGCCCTCGGAGTGCCCCGCGCGGGATCGGCGGAATCGCCCGCGATCGCGGCCGAAGGCTCAATCGCCCGAGGCGAGCAGACAGATCGCTTCCACGGCCACGCCGGCGCCGCCGGCCAGGGCACCCAGGCCCTCGAGGCTCTTACCCTTGACGTTGACCGCGTCCACCTCGACCGCGAGCAGCTCGGCCATGCGCGCCCGCATCGCCGCGCGATGGGGTGCGATGCGCGGACCCTCGGTGGCGATGACCACGTCGACGTTGACCACGCGGTAGCCTGCGCCGTGCACGCGCTCGAGCACGCTGCCCAGGAGCCGCGCGCTGTCCGCTCCCTCCCAGGTCGGGTCCGTATCCGGGAAGAGGGTGCCCACGTCGTCCAGGCCCGCCGCCCCGGTCAAGGCGTCGATCACCGCGTGCAGGACGGCGTCGCCGTCGGAGTGACCGGCAGGTCCCGTGGCATGGGGCAGCTCGACGCCGCCCAGGATGCAGGGGCGCCCGGGTTCCAGGCGGTGGACGTCGAAGCCCAGTCCGATGCGTTGGCCGCTGCGTCGGCTCATCGCTCTGCTCCCTGGCGCGCGCGCAGGATCGCCTCGCCCAGGATCAGGTCCTCGGGCGTGGTCAGCTTGAGGTTGTCCGCGTCCCCTTCGACCAGACAGACGGCGCCCTCGTAGCGCTCGAACAGGGCCGAGTCGTCGGTCGGGGTGAAGTGGTCGCGGTGGGCGCGGGCCAGCACGCGGCGCAGGCGCACGGCGTCGAAGCCCTGGGGAGTCTGGGCGGCCCAGAGGAGGTCGCGGTCGAGGGTGCCCGAGACCTCCACGCCATCGCGCGAGGTCTTGACCGTGTCCCGCATGCGCACGGCGAGCAGCGCCGCGCCGCGGTCGGCAGCGGCACGCGCCACCTGCTCGATGCGCTCGGGACGAACGAAGGGGCGCGCCGCGTCGTGGACGAGGATCACCTCGGCCGCCTCCGACACACCGCCGACGCCATGGCGTACGGAATCGGTTCGCTCGTCCCCACCGGCGACGACGAGTGCGCCGTAGGGCGCGACCAGCTCGCCGACACGCTGCAGGTCCTCCTGACTGGCGACGACGACGGTCTCGACCACGCTCGGCGCGGCGGCGAAGGCCTCGCAGCAACGCGCGAGGACGGTCAGGCCTCCCACCTCGAGGAACGGCTTGCGGTCGGGCATCCCCATGCGGCTCGAGCGGCCCGCGGCGAGGAGGATGGCGGCAACGTGAAGACTCGTCATTGGGATCGGGGACCGGCGAAGCGTAGGGTAGCGCCGTGACCGACGCCACGCCGCTCGAGGTTCCGAACGGAATCCCCTGGAAGATCGTGCTCGGCATCGATCCTGGCACGCAGGTCGCAGGCTACGGCGCGTTGGTGCTGCGGCCGGAGGGGGCGGTGCTCCTCGCGGCGGGCACGATGCGCGCGCGACGCAGCGACGCACCGCCCGTGCGCCTGGGAGCGATGCTGGATCAGATCGAGGAGATCCTCGCGCGGCTCAAGCCGAACGTGGTCGTCGTCGAGAGCGCCTTCGCCGGGGAGAACATCCAATCGGCCATCCGGGTCGGTGAGAGCCGCGGCCTCGCCCTGGCCGCCGCCGCGCGACGTGGCGCCGAGGTGATCGAGGTCGCCCCCGCCTCCGCGAAGCGCGCCCTGACAGGCAACGGGCGCGCGAACAAGGAACAGGTGGCGCGGATGGTCGCCAACGAGCTGGGCCTCGCCGAACCGCCCCGCCCCCACGACGTGACGGACGCCCTGGCCCTCGCCCTCAGCTACGTGCACCGCAGCAAGCTGACCGGTAGGCTCTGAGCATGGTCGAGAGCAACGGGGGCAACGGGCAGCTCGTGCTGCAGCTCAAGGAGGCCTTGCCGGGCTTTCATGCCCTCGATCGTGGACTGACCGTCGGCGGGGTGTACGTCGAGCTGGTTGGCAAGGATGGCGATGGGCGGCTGCTGCTGGTGCGCGCGGTCGAGCGCGTCGACGACGCTGTCCTGACCGAGCTGCTCGACCTGGTGGCCCTGGCCCGAACGCAGTCCGACCTGCTCGCGCGTCACCTCGGCGGAGACCGCGGGGCGGAGCCGCCGCTGGTCGTGCTCGTGGCGGGCGAGGTCGACGCGCGCGCTGCGCGGCGGTTGACCGCCCTCGAGCACGGCGCGGTGCGCGTGCTCAAGACCTGCACGATCCAGAGCGAGCGCGCGGCGAGCACCTTCCTCGTCCCCCACGGTCCTGC
>JAQBVH010000301.1 GCA_027623615.1 Planctomycetota bacterium
CGTCCGCGTGGAGCGCGAACGCCGAGCTGCTCGGGGAAGGAGCGCGCGGGGGCAAGCAGATCCAGCCCTGGCCTACCCTCTGGATCTCAGCCAACAGCACCGCTCCGTTCACCCTCTCCTGGCGCGCCACGAGCGGCTCGCTCGGGCCGGCGGTCCTCGACCAGGGGGAGCGGCGCGAGCTTCAGCCGCGAGGGCTGAGCGGACGGGCGGAGTTCCAGGCCGGCCAGGCGACCCTCGAGGCGCGCCTCGGCGTGTGCCAGCTGCCGTTGAGGTTGGACTTCGACTTCGGCGAGGCCACGGACGCGGTCGAGCAGCTCGACTTCCCGTCTCTGATGCCGCGACTGCGCGACAAGGGCGGCGCGAGCTGGCCGGAGGGCGAGGTGCCGACGGTCGACCTCGCCGAGCGTGGGAGTGGCTGGTGGTCGCTCGAGGTCGGAGCGAGCGGCGAGGCTGGACGGAGGGTCCGCGCCCTCGTGATCTCCTACCCGCCCAGCGAGCGTGAGCCCGAGCTCGCGTTCGACGCGGGCCCCGAGGTCACGGTCACGCCCGTCGCCGGGCGGAGCGACGCGATCTGGATCGAGGGGACGACGCCCATGGCGTGCCTCGTCGAACGACCCGGCGGCGCTACGGACCTCGCGGTCGGCGTCGTGATCGACGGGCAAGCCCCTCCGATGCAGAACTGGCGGCACCGCGCCAACCGATGGGCCGAGCCCGGGCAGCTCGCGCTCTATGTTCCCGACTGGGTCCCGGACCTGACCTGGCGTCTGGACACCCCGCGCGTTCGCCACTCGCAGGACCCAGAGCACCACGTGTGGATCGCCCGCGTGAACAACTTGTTGCTCGGACTGGGGACGCCAGCCACCGCCGAGCAACGCGCGTTCCTCCGCAAGCTCGGAGGCCGCGAGTGAAGCGCGTCATCCTCTGCCGCCCCGAGGGACCGCGCAACGTCGGCACGATCCTGCGCGTCGCTCAGAACTTCGGGCCGACCGAGCTGTGGCTGGTCGAGCCCCAGAAGGCATCGATGCTCGTGCATCCCGACTTCGAGCAGATGTCCCACGGCGCGGACGAGGCTCGGGATCAGATTCGGATCGTCGCGACCCTCGCGGAGGCCCTCGAGGACGTGCACCTCGCCGTCGCCTTCACGGCGCGCGTGCGCGGCAAGCGCACGCGGCGCGACTGGCGAGAGGTCCTCCCGCAGATTGTCCCGATCGCGAATGACCTCGAACAGCGCCTGGCGCTCGTCCTCGGTAACGAGATCGCCGGGTTGACCGTGGACGAGGTCAACCTGTGCCAGGAGGTCGTCCACATGCGCACCTCGAACGAGCACACCTCCCTCAACCTGGCCATGTGCGCGGGCATCGCCCTCTCGGACCTGTTCCTCGAGGACACCGTGCACCAGAAGGAGCCCGGCGGGTCGCTGCTCGACGGCAAGGGCCGCGAGTTCCTCAAGGCGCGCCTGCGCGCGTTCGCGACTCAGGTGCTGCGCACTCCCGCCGCCGAGGAGGACGTGCTCGCCATGATCGAGCGCGTCTTCTCGCGCGCCCCGCTGGAGAACCGCGACGCGCGCGGCTTCCACCTCCTGCTCAAGACCCTCGGCTCGACGATGGAGCCCGCCGAGCTTGGCCTCCAGCTGCACCGCAAGGACGGCCGACGCCTCGACGCCCTGGCGCGGCGCCAGGCAGCGGACGACGGGGGAACCGAGTAGAGTCTGCGCCATGGTCCATCTCAACCGGATCTACACGCGCACGGGTGACGACGGCTCCACCGCCCTCGGCGACGGGTCGCGTCTGCCCAAGCACCACCTGCGCATCGAGTCCTACGGCACGGTCGACGAGGCCTCGAGCGTGATCGGTCTGGCGCGCACGGTCGCGTTGGGGGAGCCCTTTGACGGCTGGCTGGAGCTGATCCAGAACGACCTCTTCGACGTCGGTTCGGACCTGTGCGTGCCCGGCGCAGCGGGCGAGAAGCTGCGCCTCGGGCCGGAGTACACCCAGCGCCTCGAGGCCTGGATCGACGAGGCGAACGGGCCGCTCGAGCCGCTCGCGTCCTTCGTCCTGCCCGGCGGCAAGCCGGCCGCGGCCTGGCTGCACCTCGCACGCACGACCACGCGCCGCGCCGAGCGCCTGGTGACCGCGCTCGCCGAGCTCGAACCCGGCGGCGTGAACCCCGAGGTCGTGCGCTACCTCAATCGCTTGAGCGACCTCTGCTTCGTGCTCGCCAGGCGCGCCAACGACGACGGTGCGGCCGACGTCCTCTGGAAGCCCGGGATGGGCAGGGGCGACACGCAGGAGTAGCAGATGGGCTTTCGGCTCGACTACGAGACCCCGTCCGGTTGGGTGGCGCGGGTCGAAGAGGACACCCTCGCCCTGCTCAGCGACCACGCCCACTGCGAGCTGAAGGCCGCTGCGTCGGCGCAGGCCATGGTCGCCAAGAACGGCCACCACTCCGAGCTCGTCGACGCCCTCAGCGCGGTGGCGATCGAAGAGCTCGAGCACTTCACCCGGGTGCACGGGTTGATCCGCGCCCGGGGTGGGACGCTCGAGCCCCAGGACGTGAACCCCTATGCCGAGGGCCTGCTCGAGCGCTCGGCGGCGACGCGCAAGGTGCGTTTTCTCGACCGGTTGCTGGTGGCGGAGTTGATCGAGGCGCGCAGCCTCGAACGCTTTCACCTGTTGAGCGAACACCTGCGCGACGCGGAGCTCGCCGAGCTCTACGGGGCCCTGCGCCAGAGCGAGGCCGGACACCAGGCCCTCTTCGAGCGCCTCGCCAAGGAACTCTACGACGAGGACGTGGTCGAGGCGCGCCGCACCGAACTGCGCGCGATCGAGGCGGACGTCGTGGCGAACCTGCCCTTCGCCTTCCGCATCCACTCCGGAGTCGGAGCATGAAGTCCCTGCGCGCTGTCGCCACCGGCCACGTCCAGGGCGTGGCCTTCCGTTGGTCGACCCGGCGCGAAGCCGACCACCTCGGCGTGCGTGGCTGGGTGCGCAACCTCGAGGACGGTCGCGTTGAGGCCCAGCTCGAGGGCGATCCCGACGCGGTCGAGGTACTGGTCGCGTGGTTGCGGCGTGGCCCGACGGCGGCCGTGGTGAAGGACCTCGTTCTGAGCGTCGCCGACCCCTGTGGCGCGCCGGACTTCCGCATCCTGCCTTGAGGACGGGGTAAGGTCGCGGTTCCGTCGTTGCGGGCGCGCTCCTGGCCGGTCACCCTGACCACCATGCGCCCCCTTCTTGCCCTCGCGTTGGCGTCCCTCGCCACGCCGACGATGGCCCAGGACGTCTTCGTCCAGGACCAACCCCTGCCCGACCTCGAGCTGCCGACGATCGACGGCACACGGACGATTCGGCTGTCGGAGCTCACGGGGCCTCCGACGCTCCTGATCCAGTTCGCCTCCTGGTGAGCGGGCTGTCGACAGATCGTGCCCGTGTGGTACGCAGCAGCCAAGCCGCTGATCGAAGAGGGCCTGCTGCGCGTGGTCGGCATCACCCAGGAGCAGCACCCCGATCGTTGCGAGCTTTATGCCCAGTGGCAGGGCTACGACTTCCCGATCCTCTGGGACCCGTTCAACCTGACCCAGAGCACGGCCGTGCCGATGGCCATGGGCGTCGACGGCGCCGGAGTCCTGCGCGACCGGCGCGTGGACGCGCGCAGCACGGACAAGCTGCGGGCATTCACGAACAAGGATTGGATCCACGACGTGGTCTCGCCAGCGCAGCCCTATCCCGGGGTCACCCTCGAGGTGGCGCGCACGGGTGTGCACGGTCGTAATCTGAACAGCGCGCGTCAGGCGGGAGTCGCTCTGCTCCTGTTCCACCGCGTGCTGCACGGGACGCCGCCGGACGCGAAGGTCTTCGAGACGAGTCTGCTAAAGATTGGCGGCTACGCGGGCATGGAGGGCGCGGCCGTCGATGCGCGCTTCCACCTCGGCGTCGCCCACCGCCTGCGCTACGACTCGGAGCACAGCCAGGGCAGCGACTTTCAAGCCTCCCTCGACGCCTGGCTCGGCGCCCTGCTCGAGAACCCGGGCCAGTACATCTGGCGCCGCCGCATCCAGCAGTGGGGGCCGCGCCTCGACAAGCCGTATCCGTTCTACGACTGGGTCGCGACGGCCCAGGCAGAGCTCACCGAGCGCGGCGAGACCCCGGTCGTCGTCCGCGTGCCGCTGACCGGCTCGGAGGTCGCGGGCTCGACCAAGGAGATCCCGCTGCGCGAGCAGGAAGACCTCGACCCCGACCCGAAGGGCCGCACGCCGCGGGACACCCGCGGCCTGGTCACGATCGAGTCCGCCGCCGCCCTGCACACCGGCATCGCGTCGAAGCGGGTGCGGGAGCCGGCAGGCACGGCGCGCATCCACCTGGTGCTCAAGCCCGGCAAGAACGTGCACTGGGGCAACGAGGCGGGACCGGCGACCATCTGGGTCGAGGTGCCCGAGGGTTGGAACGTCCGCCGCCAGCTCTGGACGCTGCCCCTGCCCGAGGAGGTCTCGACCAGCGAGGTCCGCCGCATCGACTTCGAGGTCCGACCGCCGCTGGGTCCGCCGACCCCCGGGACGATCCGCGGGGTCGCGTACTACCCGCTGTGTGAGGGCGAGGACGGCACGTGCAACCTGTGGGCGCAGCCCTTCGAGGTGACGATTCCGCTCCCCGACCCGGGCGATGGTGACGACGACGATGAGGACGATGAGGACGGCGGCGCAGATCGCTGACAGCTGGCACTGGGCTTGACGGGCCTGTGTCCGTCCCTCCAATCTTCCCGCCTCCCGCCCGTTCCCCCCTGCACCGCGCTGGGTAGGGGCTGCGACCTGGCGGTCCCTCCCCTCGCGTATGCACCGCTTCTCCGCTCTCGCCTCGCTCGTCCTGGTCTTCTCGTCGGCCTGCTCCCTGCCCGCGTCGGACCCAGCGCCCATCATCCGCGGTCCGCTCCGGAGCCGACCGCAGCATCCTTTCGCACAGACGCTGTTGCACAACCGCCCACGCCGGGCGGTGATCCAGCCCATGGGCGATCCGGCGATCGAGCTCGGCCTGACCTACAGCTCGATCCACGAGATCAAGGGTGTGCCGGGGGAGCTCATCTATATGGACGGTGAGACGGCCCGTGCCACCTTCCGCTACCGGCGTGGCCTCAGCGAGCGCACCGACCTCGAGGTCGAGCTGGCCGCGACCTACGCG
>JAQBVH010000302.1 GCA_027623615.1 Planctomycetota bacterium
CGCATCACCCTTCACATCGACGGCCGCCAACGTGCATTGCGTCGGGCGCTCGACCTCGGCATAGATCCCGGGGAACGACAGGCAGCCCTCTTCATAGAGCACCTTGTCGCCGCGACGCTCCGTGATCTTGGGGTTGATCAGGACGCGGTTGAACTCGGGCTTCTCCGGGTCACCCTCTCGGTTGAGGACCAGGATGCGCTCCTTGCGTCCGACCTGCGGCGCCGCGAGGCCAACGCCGTGGCTCTTGAACATCAAGGCGAACATGGCCTCCACGTGCTGCGCGAGCTCCTCGTCGAAGCTGGTGATCGGGTCCGCCACCTTGCGGAGCACGGGGGTGGGGAACAGGGTGAGGTCGAACTCGAGGGCCTCGGGCATGGGTCGGAATCGGTGCCTTCTGAGCAAATTGACGGTCTGCGGATCCCCTATAGTATCTTCCGGCTCGTCCACCTGGACGCCCTGCGCCCCGCTCCGAGACCTCCTCGCGCGCGGGGCGGAGGTTCGTACGGGGGATCAACGGAGCGCAGACTTGGTCGACTACACGAAGCACATCCAGAAGGCGGAGGAAGCGGCGCGCCGGCGCAACTACGACTTCGCGATCCAGCTGTACCAGCAGCTGCTCGAGATCGACCCTGACGTGGGCGAGGCCCGCGCCGGCCTGCGCGTCGCGTTGCGCAAGCGACACGAGGCCAAGAAGGGCAGCAAGCTCTTCGGCAAGATCAAGGGCGCGGGTCCGCTGACCATGGCGCGCGGTCTGGCCAAGGCGAAGAAGTACGAAGCGGCGGCCAAGCAGGCCGAGTCCTACCTGGCCGGCAACCCGATGGACGAGGACGCGAACCTGCTCCTGGGGATCTCGCTCGAGTCGGCCGGCCACTTCAAGTCGGCCCTGGCCGTCTACGAGTTCCTGGCCGAGATCGCGCCGCGCAACCCGGAGGGGTGGAAGCGCGCGGGAGCCATGGCTCGGGTGAAGGGGGACGTGCCGGCGGCGCTTGCCTACTACGAGCGCGCCCTCGAAGCCGACCCCAGGGATCGCGATGCGCTCAAGGCGCGCAAGGACCTCGCGGCCGAGACTGCTCTCAGCGGCTCGCGCCTCGACGAGGTCGCCCACAGCCGGGACGCGATCACGGACAAGGACGAGGCCGCGCGACTGGAGCGGTCGCAGCGCAGGCACCGCTCCGAGGACGAGCTCAAGGAGGACCTCGAGCGCCTCGAGAGCCGCTACGCCGACGACCCCACCAACGTCGACCTGATGGTCGAGATGTCCGTCGTGCTCGAGAGGCTGCGCGAGCCCGAGGCGGCCCTCGACGTGGCCAAGCGAGCCCTCAGCTATCGCAAGGACTCAGCCGACCTGAAGGACATGGTCGCCGTCCTCGAGCTCAAGGGGGTCAAGAAGGCCATCGCCCGAGCTGACAGGGAGGGCAACCAGGCCGAGGCGGACCGGCTCGAGGGGCGGCTGCGCGAGATCGAGCACGAGGACCTGACCCGGCGCCTGGAGCTGACCCCGGGGGACGCGCGCCTGCGCCTCGAGCTGGGGCGCGCCTACCTGCGTCAGGGGCAGCCCGACGAGGCCGCCGCGGAGCTCCAGAAGGCCACTAGGGACCCCCGAGTCGAGAACGAAGCCCGGATCGAGCTCGCCAAGTGCTTCCACCAGAAGGGCTACCTGGACCTGGCCAAGAAGGAGTTCGAGCGGGCCCTGGATGCCCGGCCCGGGGTGGACGAGCGTGCCCGCGAGATCCTGTATACTCTCGGCGCGATTGCGGAGGCCGAGGGCCAAACAGGCGAGGCCCGCTCCTACTACGCCCGGATCTTCGAGGTCGACATCGGCTACCGGGACGTGGCCGCCAAGATGGAACAGCTCAAAGGCGACTGAGGTCGTCCGCTCGCAACACGCAAACTCAGACATGCCGAACACAGAACAATCCAAGAAGCGGATGCGCCAGAACGAGAAGGCGCGCCAGTCCAACAAGATCAAGAACTCCTTGATGAAGACTGCGGTCAAGAAGGTCATGAATGCCGGTGATGAGGCAGCCGCCAAGGCGGCGCTGCCCGAGGCGATGAAGCGCATCGACAAGTGCGCCAAGCACAACATCATCCACGACAACGCCGCCGCCCGTAAGAAGGCGCAGCTGGCGAAGCACGTCTCCGGCCTCTAGGCATCCCGTCCCCACCCTCCTGCCTGGAGACTCAACGTGGGCCGCTTCGAAACGAACGAGAGCCATCCGAACCGGTGGCACCAGCCGGTACGTGTGCCCCAGAACAAGGGTGGCGTATTCGGTTCGGCCAAGGAGATGGTCGACGACCTCCCGGGTTGGGATTTGCAGTCGGTCGACGAAGACGCCTGCACGATCACGGTCAAGAAGAAGGGCGGCTTCCTCGGCGGGGAAGCCACGATCGTCGTGCGGGTCGAAGGACCCGACGACATGCCGAACTCAGCGACCCACTGCTCTTCGGAGTCGAGCGGCGGCCTGCTCTCGAAGGACAAGGCCAACGTCGCCGAGTTCACCAAGAAGTTCTACATGCGCATCACCTGAGCGCGCTCTGCGATGCGGCGCGCGCTGCTCACTCGCCGCACGCCAATGAAGAACGCGCCGCATGACCCCGCAGTCAGGCGGCGCGCACTGTTGAGCGGGTGCTTCGCTCAGTCGTCCGACTCGCGCGTGCCGAGCGCATCGACGTAGTCGTTCTCCAGAGCGAGGATCGCCAGGGCCGTGGCGTAGACGCGGCCGCCGGCGTAGCTCCAGGGGTCGACCGGATCCCAGGATCCCGCGAGTTCGCCGTCGGCGCGCTGGTTCGGGATCAGGGCCTGGCGCAGGGCGTGGCTCCACTTGGCGCGCTTGATGCCGCCGACCAGGTGCATCGCGTTGGAGGCGTGCATCCAGTAGTACATGTCGCAGGCAAACTCGCCCGGGGCCCACTCGGGCAGCTGCTGGAAGAAGAGCTTGGTGCTGGCATCGAGCTGCTCGTCGGGAACATCGTCCTCGAGCAGGAGGCGCAGGTAGATGCCTGCGCCGGTCATGGCCTCGCCGCGGTTGGCGGGGAAGATGTCGTTCACGCCCACGACTCGCGAGCTGGTCGAGCCGACGCTGTCGTAACCCACGCGGCCGGTCTTCGGATCCGTCACCTCATGGACCCAGTTGATGGCGCCGGCGTAGGCCTCACGGTCGATCTTCAGGCCGGCGTCCTCCGCGATGCGCAGGGCGATCACCATCCAGGTCGTGACCGAGGTGTCGTTGTCACCGACGGGCGGCACGTCGTAGCGCCAGGCCCCGTAGGGGTTGCGGGCGCGGACGATGAAGTTCACGGCGCGCTGCGCGGTCGCCTTGAGAATGGGTGACTTGCTGGTGCGGTAGGCCTCCGCAAGCGCGGCCGTCGCGATCGCGTGGTCATAGAGGAACGAATGACCAACCTGGTCGCCGATGAGACCCGTCTCCACGTCCTGCTGGCTGAACAGCCACTTCGCGGCGGCCGTGACTGCATCCTTGTGGTCGCCGTTCGTCAGACGATGCCCGTCACCTTGGAGCGCGAGCAGCGCGAGTCCGGTCACCCCGACGTCGTGGATGGGTGCGCCGACGTCGTTCGCGCCCTCCTTGCTCGGGAAGTCGTCGATGTCCCAGCTGCCGCCTGGGGATTGGTTCGCAACGAGCCAGTCGAGGCCGCGCGTCACCGCTGCCTTCGAGCGCGCCGCGTCGCGGGCGTCGATGGGGGAGGAGAACTCGAAGGGCTCGTCCACCTCGTGCTCGCTGATCTCCATGTCGCGCAGGATCGGCTCCTCGAGCACCTCCTCTTCTTCGACCTCTTCCACCGGCGGGGCCTCGATGGTCACTCTCAACGTCTCTGCTCCAGCGACCTTGCTCTCGAAGGAGCGCTGCTTGCCCTCGATGGCCAGGCAGTTCGCCATCAACGCCGTGGAGTAGACGCGCCCGCCGATCGAGCCCCAGGGGCCGACGGGATCCCAGCTGCCGTCCGCCCGCTGACCCTCCTCGAGGGTGAGCTTCAGCGCCGCGCGCCAGGCCTTCCACGAGCGTCCGCCCATGGCGTGCATCGCGTGGGTGCCGAAGTACCAGTAGTACATGTCGGTGCCGAAGTCCTCGGGGTCCCACTCGGGGAGCCACTTGAGGAGCAGCTCGGCGTGCTTCTCGACCATCGGAGCGCGACGGGACTGACCGAGGAGGAGGCGCAGGTGCAGGCCGACCGCGGTCATGCCCTCGCCCTTCTCGGTCGGGAACTGGTCGTTGACGCCGGGGATGCGCGAAGAGCGTGAGCCCATCGAGTCGTAGCCCACGCGCCCGTTGGCGGGATCGCTGACCTCGTCGATCCAGGCCAGTGCACCGATGAAGGCTTCAGGGTCGACGGCGACGCCGGCCTCTTGAGCAGCCTTGAGCGAGGCGACCATCCAACCCGTGACCGACGTGTCGTTGTCGCCAACGGGCGGCAGGTCGTAGCGCCATGCGCCGTAGGGGTTGCGGGCGCGCAGGGACAGATGCACGGCCCGGCTCAGGGCATTCTCATAGCCCGCCTCGGCGTCGTGGCCGTGGCCTTGGGCGAGCGCCAGGGTCGCGATCGCGTGGTCGTACAGGTAGGCGTGTCCAACCCGGTCTCCGATCAAGCCCGACTCGCCCTGTTGGCTCGCGAGCCAGGTCAGGCCAGCGCGGACGGACTGCTTGAACGCGCCCTCGGCCGGCGTGTGTCCGCCCTCCATCAGGGCGATGCACGCCAGGGCGGTCACGCCGATGTCGCGCAGGGGCGCCATCTCGTTGCGCGCCGTGGAGGCCCAGGAGCCGTCGCCGCGTTGCTGAGCGGCGAGGTACAGGTGGGCCGCGAGCAGGGCCTTCTCGTTCAGCGACGGCTTGTCCTGCTCGGGCTCGGCGCACTCGCCCGCGAACTTCTCCTCGTAGGTGCCAAAGCGCTTGGCGTAGAGGCCGCTCTTGGGCACCTCGGGCGCCCAGTCGACGGGGATCTCTTCGAGGTTCTCCTCGTCGCAGTCTTCGGCGAGCTTGGCCTCGCGGCTCAGGAAGCGCTTGGCGTAGAGCCCCTCCGTGGGAGGATCCTGAGCCATTGCGGGAAGAGCGAGCAGCAGGGTGATGGGGAACATGGCGCGCGAGGGCATGGGCTCTACCTCCGGTGGGGGAAACTCCGGGTACTTCGACGGGAACGGAGTGCGACCGAG
>JAQBVH010000303.1 GCA_027623615.1 Planctomycetota bacterium
TGGCAACGGGGTCGCGGCCCGTCAGGAGCGCAGCACGGCCGAATTCGACGCGGTCCAGATCTCGGGCTCGTTCGACGTGGAGGTCGAGGTCGGCGGAC
This sequence comes from Planctomycetota bacterium, assembly GCA_027623615.1. Classification (GTDB taxonomy): domain Bacteria; phylum Planctomycetota; class UBA1135; order UBA1135; genus JALWOP01. Next base: position 99 of record JAQBVH010000303.1, read on the forward strand.
CGCAACGGGTCGAGGTCTTCGGCGACGCCAACCTGCTCGAGCACGTGCTCACCGAGGTGCGCGGCGGCTCCCTCGAGGTGGGCATGGAACGCGGCAGCTACTCGACCAAGCGCGACCTGCTCGTGCGCATCACCATCCCCGATCTACGCGCGGCCGCCCTCCACGGCAGCGGCGACCTGAGCGTCGTCGGCGTCGAGCGTGACGCGCTAGCCTTCTCGATCACCGGCTCCGGCAGCCTGCGCGCCAGCGGTGCGGCTCACTCCGTCACGGTCGATTGCTCTGGCAGCGGCGATGCCAAGCTGGGTTCGCTGGCCGTCCAGGAAGCCGCCGTGGTCGTCAGCGGCAGCTCCGACGTCCAGGTCAACTCCGCGAAGCGCCTCGACGTGTCGATGTCCGGCAGCGGCGACGTGCGCTACTCCGGCCATCCGGTCGTCACCGCGAGCATCTCCGGCTCCGGGGACGTCAAGCCGCGTTAGGAACCAGCTTGCGTCGCACCCTCACCGCAATCACCATCGGCGCCGCAGCTCTTGGCTGCGCGATCGAGCTCACCGAGACGATCGAGGGCACGGGCCCCATCAGCTCGGAGATCCGTCAGGCCGACATGTTCACGACGGTCGAGGTCGAAGGCAACCTGCGCTGCGTGATCGAGGTGGGGGGCACGAGCACCCTGCTCAGCGTTCACGGCCACGGCAACCTGCTCGGTTACCTCGCGACCACGGTCGACGACGGCGTCCTGACCATCGGTCGCAACGCGAACGTGCACCTCGTGCCCGCGCCCGAGGTGCGGCTGCTCGTCCCGAAGTTGGCGGCCGTTTGCCTGGAGGGCTCGGGCGTGATCGAGGTCGTCGGCCTGGACGGTGAGTCGTTCAGCGTCGACCTCGCAGGCAGCGGCCGCATCCAGGCCGCCGGTCGGGTCAGCCGGCTCGACGTCGAGCTCACGGGGAGCGGCGAAGTGGACCTGGTCGACCTCGTGGCGACCGAGGTCGAGGTCGACACCACCGGCTCGGGATACGTCTACGTGCACGCCACCGAGTCGCTCGAGGTCGACATCTCCGGCTCGGGTCACGTGCTCTACCGCGGCAGCCCGGATGTCTCGGCCGACACCAAGGGCAGCGGCGCGGTCCGCCGCCTGACCGAGTAGGTATCCCTACCCACCCGAGAGCGCCCCTGCTACTCGAACCGCTGGTCCCAGGAGTTGTTGGGGTCGCGCGTGTACCAGCCCTCGCTGGTCTCTTCGGAGGCCACGTCCGTCGCGTAGCCCAACGCTGCGAGCTGGGCGAGCACCTCCGGGTCGGAGACATCGCTGCGCCGGGCGAAGGTCTGCGTCGGAGCGTCCTCGAGCCACTTCACGAGCAGCGCACGCAGCTCCTTGGCCTGCTCGAACTCCTCGTCGACCAGGTCGTGCAGACAGGTCGGATCCTCCGCCGGCCGGTAGAGCTCGACCTGGTGGGGCTTGCGCGGCGGCGAGGCGTGGGCGCGCAGGTTGAGCACCAGGTAGTAGCCTTGGTAGGAGATCGACGCGGCCATGCCGTGGGAACCGATCGAGTAGCGCGGGGCCTCCTTCGGCTGACCGTCGACGTGGCGCATCAGGTTCTTGCCGGGGAACTCCGCCCAGCCGACGTCCGCGAGGTCGAGCAGCGTGCGGCCCAGGTCGAGCTGATCGACGGGCGCGCTCACGCGCACACCGGTCGGTCCGCCCGGCCAGGAAAGGATCAGGGGCACGGCCAGGGTCTCGGGGTAGAGCCCCTGATGGGTCCAGTAGAGGCCGTGGCTACCGAAGTGCTCCCCGTGGTCGGAGGTGATCGCCACCAGGGCGTCCCTCAGCCGGTCGTGGGCGAGGGCCGTGGCGAGCTGCTGGTCGAGGAAGGTGACCTCGGAGCGGTACTGGGCCACCAGGTACGCCGCGTCCCGCAGGTTCGTGTCCCAGGGGGCGACGGCGCGGCTCTCGAGCAGCGGGAGGTCCGGGTCGTACGGATCGCGGCTCTCGTCGTAGTAGAGCCAGCGGTGGGACTCGGGCACCTCGTAGGGAGCGTGGGCGTCGAAGATGTGCAGCCAGACGAAGACCGGGCGCTGGCTCGACTCCTCGAGCCAGCGCAGCATCGGCTCGATCGCCTTGGGCGAGTCGATCGCCGAGTTGCCGGGGAACGCCACCTGATCGAAGCCCTGACCCAGCCCGCTCTGGCTGTGGTTCATGTGCGGAGCCGAGAGCGAGGCGAGGGTGTAGTAGCCCGCTGCCTGGAACTGCTCCGCCAGGGTCACCGCGTCGTCGGACAGGGCGGTGATGTTGTCGACGACGCCCGTGTTGCGGGCCGAGAGCCCGGTCAGGATCGAGGCGTGGGAAGGGTTGGTGATGTTGATCGCCGCGTGGCAGTCCTCGAAGACGATGCCGGACTCTCCGAGCCGGTCGAGGAAGGGCGTGCTGACCATGCCACCCGCACCGAGGTGGTCCGCGCGGTGGGTATCGGACGTGACGAGCAGCACCGAGGGCGAGTCCTTGACCTTGCGCTCGAAGCGCGGCGAGGCCAGGGCGACCAGGGATTCGAGTCCGTGCCTGGCTCCCTCGAGGGTGTAGCGCACGGTCACTTCGCCCTCGGCGGTGAGGCGCACCTCGCCGTCGTACCAGTGCCCCGGCTTGCTCACCGGGAATCGCTCGCCGGCAAGGTTGCGGCCTTGCGCGTCCTCGACCTCGACCAGGATGGCCAGCTTGTCCCCGTGACGGTGCACCTCCTTGGGCAGCGAGTAGCTGAAGCGCAGGGAGGATTTGGGCGGGGCCTCGACCGTGGCCACGAGCGGGTTGCGTGAGGACAGGCCCTGGGCGTGGCGTGCCTCCCAGGGTTCTTGCTTGGCCCCGGGGAGCGCGACCGGTGCAGGACCCTCCTCGGGCGTCGGCAGCCAGCTGCCGATCGGGGTCTGCACCAGGTCGATGCCGAGGATGGCAGGCTTCCCGCCCTGGGGGACGACCACCAGGCGCAGCTGGTCGACCGTGCCGTCGACCCCGAGGGTCTCGGGCAGGTCGAGCACCGCGAGCTGGGGCTTGCGGACCCCGTCGACACGCACGCGGCCGCTGCGGAAGAGCTGCTCGCCCTTGCGGCGCAGCTCGATGTACAGGTCGGCCTTGGCGTTGAGGGCCAGCTCGATCACCGCTCGGTTGAACTTGGAGGGGTCGAAGCTCTGCTGGATGACCAGGTGCCCCTTCGTGTTGAAGCGCAGCCCGTGCCACTCGCCTCCGAAGGCCGGACGCGTCTCGTGCACGCGCTCGACGTGCTCGGGGGTCGACCAACCGTCCGGCAGTTCGCCCTCGAGGACCCGCAGGTTTCGATACGGGACGATGTCCCCGACCGTGTACCCGGGGTCCGAGCCCGCGAGGTTCAGGCGGACCAGGCCGCCGGCGACACGGGAGGCGTCGCCGTCCCACTGCTCGGAGTCGTCTCCGCCGCCGCAGGCGGACAGGGTCCCGATGAGGAGGGAGAGGAGGAGTCGGCGCATGGTTGGCGGAGGGGCTCGCCAAGCATACCCCTTCCAGGGGGCCGAACCGGGCGGAGAGTGGGCAGCTCGAACCCGGCTCCTTGGCGAGAGTTTCGGTGGACCGGGCTCAGCGCGGGACCTTGGGGGCCAGCCTGACCGCGGTGCCGTACGCGACCACCTCGGCCGCCGCCTTGGCCACCTCGGCCGTCGCGAAGCGGAACCCGAGCACGGCGTTCGCGCCCCGGGCGCGGGCCTCGTCGAGCATGCGGTCGAGGGCCTGCTCGCGGGTCTCCGCGATCAACTTGGTGTATTCGGGGATCTCGCCGCCAACGAGCACTTTCATGGCGGCGCCGATGTCCTTGAACAGGTGGCGCGTGCGCACGGCGGTGCCGCGTACCAGCCCGAAGACCTCCAGGATCTCCAGACCGGCGATCGATTCGGTAGTGACCACGATCATCGTTGGACCTTCCGGTAGGGGTCGTAGGGCATGATCCGCAAGCGGGCGCGGAGCGTCGTACCAAGCAGGATGCCCACCCCGGCGACAAGGCAGAGCAGGCAGGCCCTGGGCACCGGGTTGAGCGAGCCGGCGGTCGCCAGGCCGTAGACACCGTAGCCGGCCAGACCCAGCCCACCAGCGGCGAATAGGAACCAGCCCACCTTCGAGCCGCTGGAGTGCAGCAGGTCCCCCTCCAGCCGGGCCCACTCGTGGTCCGCGGGTTCGGGAGGGGCCATCTGCCGCGCGAGCAGCTCGAGGGCTTGGTAGTGGGAGACCTGGCGGGCGAGGTCGGGCTCGGAGGGCATCCGGGCCTCCACGCTGTCGCGGTCCTCGGCGGAGAGCTCTCCGTCGACGTAGGCCATCGCGAGCAGCTCGTCGCGGGACGGTTCGGTCTGGGCGTTCATCCCCGCGCCCCCTTCTGCTTGCTCTCGCCAGACTGCGCGGGCACCTCGTCGAGGAGGGGAGCCAGGGCTTCGGCCAGGCGGCGACGGGCGTGATAGAGCCGGGACATGACGGTGCCTTCGGGAATCTGGAGCGTGCGGGCGATCTCCTTGTAGGAGAGGTCCTGAAACTGCCGCAGCGCGAGGACCTCGCGATCCCGGGCGGAGAGCCGGGACATGGCGCCGGAGAGCAACCCTGCGTGCTCCCCCTCTTCGGCGCGCGCCGCCGGCCCGAGGGCCGGATCGACGATCTCGAAGTCCACCTCGTCCCCGTCGTCGTCGACGTGGGATAGCGAGTGGTGCTTCAGCCGCTTGTGCTTGCGCAGGAAGCTGAAGCACGTGTTCCGCAGGATGCGATGGAACCAGGGGAGGAAGGGTTGGGAGGGGTCGTAGGTGTCCCTCGATCGGAAGACCTTGAGGAAGGCCTCCTGACACAGCTCCAGCGCATCCTCCCGGGACCCTACGAGGGTCCGGGCGACCTGGAACGCACGGGCCCGGAGCGCTCGCTCCAGGTCCCCGAACGCTGCATGGTCGCCCTCCCGGACGGCGGTCATGAGCCGTGTCGTCTCACACTGCATGGCATCGCCGTCGTACCCATCGCCCGGAGGCGCATTCACGTCTTTCGGCGGGGCCGGCTCGTGGAGGGA
>JAQBVH010000304.1 GCA_027623615.1 Planctomycetota bacterium
GCGGGGCACGCCGAGGTCGTTCAGGTGAATTTCGACCCGTCGCTGATCTCCTACGAGGAGCTGCTCACCTGGTTCTGGACGCTGCACGATCCGACCAGCATCAACAAGCAGGGCGAGGACGAGGGTCCGGAGTACCGCTCCGTGATCTACGCCCACAGCGAGGCCCACCGGCGGGCGGCGACCGCGTCGCGCAAGGACGTCCAGGCGAACACCGTCAGGCCCATCGTGACCAGCATCGAGGCCTCGAGCGTCTTCTACCCGGCCGCCGAGAACCACCAGGACTACTACGCGCGCAACAAGGCCAACGCCCAGTGCCAGACGGTCATCGGACCGCACCTCGAGGCGATCGGCCTCGAGAAATAGCCGTGCCGAGCGTAACGCCGCCCACCGCGCACCGGTCTCCCGGGTGGGTGGGTCAGCTCACTGGAACTGGATCGCCAGCGCGTCGCTGAAGTTCGAGGTGTTGCTCGGGTTCAGGTCGCGGAACCACAGCTGGAAGTTCCAGGTCTCGCCGGGGGCGATCGCGCCGTGGCCAGGGATGTTCAGGAGATCGGGCTCGAAGCCGATCGTGCCGTCGTTGCCAGCGTTCTTGACCTGGCTCACGAAACGGTGGATCACCATTCCGTCGAGGCACAGGAGGCCCTGGCTGCCCGGCGGCGCCGCGATCCCGCTGCCCTGCCCGGTCAAGAAGTAGCCCCACTGGTTCTTGGGGAGCTGCGTTCCGACCACCGCCAGGAGGTTCACAGCCACCTGCGTGGATCCGACGGCGGTAAGCTCCGCGGGCTGACCGGACGAGTTGGGGACGGCCGGGCTGCAATAGGCCGTGCCGACCCGCGCCTCGTCACAGAAGGTCATCAGGTTCTGCGCGCCGTCGGGGGTGCACGGGCTGGCGCCGACCAGGGTGTCGCTGTGGACGATCGGATCTCCGAAGGGATCAAACTCGTTGGCGCTGATCCGCTGCGGCGCGGCCCAGGTCGGGAAGGGCTCGCAGGGGCTCAGCTTCCCCTCGGCGTCGAAGCGCATCACCACCCCGGTCGTCTCACCTGAGACCCTGTTGCGCCGGTTGCCGGCGCCGACGAAGCCGCCGCCGGGGTAGTTGGCGATCGCCGAGAGCTCGTCGTCGCTGTCACCGCCGTAGGTGTGCTGCCACTGGACGTCTCCCCCGTCGGTCAGCTTGACGAGCCACATGTCGCGTTTCGTGGAGCCGTAGGATTGGGTGGACCCGACCACGAGCACGCCGCCGTCCGGGGTCACGACCAGGTCGTTGGCGATGTCGGCGCCAGCGCCGCCGTACCTGCGCTGCCAGATGGCGTTCCCGTCGAAGTCGGCCGCGAGGACGGTGAAGTCATCGTCCCAGATCACGCCCGAGCCGGGCCAGGAACCGCCGGCCACGAAGTAGACCCGCCCGAGGGCCGCGTCGACCGCCATCTGGGGTCGCAGGCACTTCCCGACGCCGAAGGACTTCTTCCAGAGCAGCGTCCCGCTGGCGTCGAACTTCATCAGCATCGGGTTCGGCCAGGCGCGGCCGCAGACGAGGATCGAGCCGTCGGGGAGCTCCTGCACGTCATAGCCCGGCAGGTCGAGCAGGAAGTTGTCGCTGCCCACGCGCGCGTCCCAGAGCAAGTTGCCCGCGCTGTCCAGCCGGCGCACGAGCATCCCCAGGTCGCAGCTGTCGTGCGTGTGCGCACCCACGAACACCCAGCCGCCGTCCGCGGTCTGCGTCGCGTCGTGGAAGTAGTCCTCCGCGACGCCTCCGTGATTGGTGCCGTACTTCGCGAAGACGTACGACCCGCTGCTGTCGAGCACCGTCGTCGAGCCGTTCGGGTAGGTCCAGCCCGCGACCGCGATCTCGTTCGCTGCGCCCGTGGCCAGGCCGTTGATCTCGATCCAGAAGCGCCGGTCCCAGGCGAGGCCGCCGTTGGCGTCCATCAAGGTCACGTGGTAGGCGACCTGGCCGACCCCGCGCACCACGACCACCTGGCCGTTGGGCAGGGCGCCGATGTCCTGGGTGAAGTTCGAGAAGGGCTCGACGAAGTCGAACGACCAGGTCTGCGAGAGCGCGGGAGCTGCCAGGGCGAGGCTGAGGAGGAGGCGGCGCATGGGAGGAGGTGGGGTCGAGGGGAGCGGGGCCATTGCACCACGGAGTCCGGACGACCGCGGGATGTTCCGATTCCGTGCGGCTCAGGCTGAGCCCGCCGGGGCCATGTCGAGCCGAGGCGAGGCACCGATCGAAGCTGCGAGGAGCTCGCGGTTGGTGCCGGTTTCGGTTCCCGCGTCTCGTGAAAACCCGCGCAAGCGCCAGCCCCGCGACCCTCCCGGACGTACGTCTGGCACGCCGGGTCTTCCGCGGACTCTCTAGCTAGCGGTTGAACAGGAAGGCCGGGCTGTTCGCCAGGGCCCAGGCCACGTCTTGCAGCGCGCCGAGTCGGATCTGATCGCGCATGCCGGGGACGGTCGTGATGAACGAGCGGTGGACCAGGTCGGCCTGCTCCTGCGTGCGTTGTTCGCTCGGCACGGCCACCGCTGCGATCACCGCATCGGGCAGCCCGTGGTGCTTGACCGGTCGCGCTGCGTTCGTGACCGAGATCCGGAAGCGGCCGATCGCATGCATCGTGCCGAACTGCTGGGTGAGGTTGATCACCAGCAACGTCCCGCCGGGGGCGCCGACGTCCTCCTTGGTCTCGTAGACGGCCTGGTGGCGCAGGCCGAACTGGGGCATCACGGCCCAGCCCTTGTTGGGGTCCCCGTCGATCGTCGCGGCCACAGGCCAACCCTGCTGGGAGAAGTCGGCGGTCGCGGCGGAGAACACGACCGGCTTGGCCTGCGCCGGCTGATGGCGCGGGATGGCGGTCACCTCGAACTCGCCGAGCACGAAGTTCCCGTTCTCCGCGCGGCCGGGGCCCTTGTTCGGCAGCGGGTCGTCCGGCAGCACCTCGAGCCGGACACCGGTGATCGCGTCCAGGTCCGTCCAAACCGAGAGCGTGGTGCGCTCCTTGTCCGGGTTCTCGCCGGTGACGCGCACCGAGCCGTCCGGTTGCAGCTCGAAGCTCGCGCCGCCCTCCGAGGTCGCGCTCGCGAACTCGGTCTCGGTCCAGGTCACCTTCGGGATCGCGGCTTCCCACTCGGCTTGCTTGCCCACGAAGGCCGCGTGCTGGGTCGGATCGAGGGCGGCCAGGTTGGCGCGTTCGGCCGGGTCGAGGGTGGGCAGCATGTTCTGCTGCTCCTCCTCGGACGCCGGCCGTCCTAGGAAGCGCACGTACAGCTCGCGCAGCGCCTCCCGGTCGCTGCTGACATAGCGCGCGATCTCGGCCACCGCTCCCTCCTCGTGCCGGATCGCATCGGCGACCGTCGGTCCGTTGACCAGGTTGAGGGCCTGGCCGAGCGACATGCCGCTCTTGCGCTCGCACTCACAGGCGGACTCCCGCGCTGGACGCCCGAACAGGTCGAGGAAGCCGTCGGCGCTCTTCACGCTCGGGTCGACCAGCTCCGTGGCCCGGGTGCCGGGGCGCACGCCGGGCAGCGCGGGCTGCACGCCCGCCGCCTGGTGGATCGCGTCGTAGAGCACCTCCGCCGGCAAGCGCCGGGCGTAGGCGTGGGCGTAGTTGCGCTTGTCGTCGCCGTTCCACTCGTTCGTGCCCAGGCTGCGCTGGTAGGTGTGCGACTGGCAGATCAGTCGCATCACGTGGCGCGTGTCGAAGCCCGAATCGATGAACTCGGTCGTCAATTGCTCGAGCAGCTCCGGGTGGGTCGGCGGGGTGCCGGCGCGGGTGTCGTCAACAGGCTCGATCAGGCCGACGCCGTGGAAGTAGCTCCACAGGCGGTTGACGTAGCTGGTCGCGAAGTACGGGTTCGACCTGTGCGTCATCCACGACACGAGCTGGGCGCGTCGCGCGCCCTCGCCAACGAGCGACGCGTGCTGGTAGGGGAACGCCGGCAGCACGACCTGGCCGCTGTCCGGGTTCTTCACCTCGCCCTGCTCCAGGTCGACGATCAGCTCCTCGTCCGCGCGGCTGCCCTTGTTGCGGCCCACCTGGGCGAAGTACGCCGCCAGCTGCCAGTGCTGATCCTGGGTCCAGCGCTCGAAGGGATGGTCGTGGCACTTGTTGCAGCTGAAGCGGATGCCCAGGAACAGCTGGGTGGTCGTCTCCATCGCCAGGTCCGGCTCACGCTGCACGCGCCAGAAGGCGCTGGGCGGGTTGTCGAGGCTCGACCCGGCGCCGCCCAGGATCGAGGCCACGAACTCGTCGTAGGGCTGGTTCGAGGCGACCTGCCCACGGATCCAGCTCCGGAAGGCGCGCGCGCCCTCGGCGCCGAGGAACTTCGAGTTGACCTGCAAGAGGTCCGACCACTTGTTGGTCAGGTGATCGACGAACAGCGGGCTTCCGAGCAAGCGCTCGATCACCTCATCGCGCTTGAGCTGTGTGTCACGCGTGTCGAGCAGGAAGGCATCGACCGCCTGCGGCGTCGGGGCCCGGCCCGTCAGGTCCAGGGTCACCCGGCGCAGGAACTCCGCATCGGTGCACAGGCCGCTGGGGCGCGAGCGAACGGTCTGCAGCTTCGCGTTGACGTGGCGGTCGATGAAGTTGTGCTCGGGGGTGCCCTCCCAGCTCCAACCCTCCCGATCGCCCATGACGAACACGCGCGCGGCGGCGTAGCTGCCCTCGTAACGCACAAGCACCGCGGCCTCGCCGCGGCGCACGGCGGTGACCACGCCGCGCTCGTCGACGAGCGCGACCTCGGGGTCGTTCGATTCGAGGAAGGCCTCTCCGGTGACGTCGCGGGTGCGGCCGTCGCTGAGGGTGGCGAGCACGCGCAGCTGCTGCTCGGCGCCCGCGTCCACCAGCGAGGCGGCGCGGGGGAAGACCTCGATCGAGGCGACGCTGGCGGCGTCCTTCTCGAAGGTCGCCCCGCCGGCGACCCAGGCGCGCAGCAGCTCGTAGTGGCTCGAGTCGGCCTCGAGGACCTGGCCGCCCTCGTGCGGCACGGCGCCGGTGGGCTTCTTGAGGAACAGGCTCTGCCCAGGGACCACCCGATCGAAGCGCCGTCCGCCCAGGTCATCGGTCAGCGCGAAGTGGTCGAAGGCCCCGTCGTAGCCGCGCAGGCTGAGGCGGAAGCCGTTCTTGCCGTTCACGTTGCCGTGGCAGG
>JAQBVH010000305.1 GCA_027623615.1 Planctomycetota bacterium
GGCGACGGCCCACGCCGCCGCTGGGTGCGCGCGTTGCCGGTGCTGCTGGTCGTGCCCGCCCTCGTCTCCTGGGAGTCCGTGCTCCCGATCGATCTCCCGCGCCCGGTCGACACGGCCGAGCTGGGCGAGGTCGAGCGCGAGGTCCTCGCGGGCCTCGACGCGGAGAGCTGGGAGGAGGCCGAGTCCGACGCCCGCGCCGCCCTGGCAGCAGACCCCGACGACGGTGCCGCCTGGCGCAAGCTCTCGATGGTCCAGCTCGCCAACGCGGACTTCCGCGCGGCGCTGCACTCCCTCTCGGAGCAAGCCCGCTGCGGTCACGTGCCGTCGATCGCGCTCTACAACACCGCCTGCGCCCACACGCGCCTGGGCGAGCCCACCGCGGCCTTCGCGACTCTGGAGAAGGTCCTCGCGGTCGGCGGTCTCTCCCCGGACGCGTTGCAGCACGACCCGGACTTCACGGACCTGCGCGAGGACCCGCGCTTCGAGGACCTGCTCGAGCGAACCCTCGCCTACTGGGCGGATCGCCGAGCGAAGGAGGCCGATGAGCAGGCCGAGGGCAACGAAGCGCCGTAGTCAACCCGGGATCGCCGCGCACAACTCGCGGAGCTGGCGGACCGTCTGATCGAGGAACGTCTGGTCCGTTTCGAACTCCAGTCGCAGACGGGCATCGGCCGCGAGCCACTGCCTGAGTTCAACGACGACGTTCGCGTGCCCGTGCCCCGTCATCGTGACGCGGACCCGAACAGCGTCCTCGATGTTCTGCAGGTCGGCGACCCCCTCGAGCGTGGACGTCGCACGCTCGAGGGCATCCCGAAACCTCCTGAGTTCATCCGCGAGCAAGCTCGCACCGATCTCCCAAGTGAACCCATCCGCGGCACCCGCGACCCTCGTCGGGATCCAGTGGTACTCCGCTTCGGTGGCTGGAGGAATCGCACTAGGGAGCTCGAGGATCAAACCGACCCCTCCCTCACTCCCCAGTTCTACGAGCCTCGTCACTGGCGCGACGCCTCCGGCGCGTCCCTACGGTCCTCGGCGACGTCGGCCTCCCAGGCGTGTAGCGCCGCGACCAGCACGGCCTTGATCTCGGGCACCAGCTCGCTCTGATCGACCCCCTCCCCTGGATCAAGCTCCAGGTTGTAGAGGGCGAAGGTCTGCCCGCCGTCCGTCGAGTGGATCTTCCACGAGTTGCGGTGATACGCCCGGAGCTTGCCCGAGGTGAAGGCGCTGCTCCACACACCCGGGTCGCCGGCGAGGCGCGGTAGGAGGCTGACCCCGTCCAGGTTGTCCGGCGCGTCGGTGCGCCCGATCGCCTCGAGCACCGTGGGGAAGAGGTCCATCGTGCTGACCGGACCCTCGAAGACACGGCCGCCCTCGAGGCCGGACGGCCACTCGATCAGGCCAGGCACGCGCACGCCGCCTTCGAGCAGGTCGCGCTTGCGGCCGCGGAACGGGCCGGCGCTGCCTGGTGTCTGGCGGTTCTCCGGACCGTTGTCCGAGCAGTAGCTGAGCAGTGTGTCCTTGGCCACGCCCAGGTCACGCAGTCCTTTCCGCAGCCGACCGATCTGGTCGTCGACCGCCGCGAGACATCCGAGGTACTCGCGCAGCTCCTTGTCCTCGACGTGCGCGTAGCGCTCGAGGTACTCCGGGCCTGCAACCACGGGCTTGTGGGGCGCGTGCAACCAGATCACCGAGAAGAAGGGTTCGTTCGCCTTCGCCTTGGCCGAGATCCAATCGAGCGCGCGGTCCATCACGATGCGGCTGTCGTCCCCGCGCAGGTGCTCTACCGGGACCTGCTCCTTCGCATCCGTCCAGTAATACGTGCCGTAGAGCTCCTCGGTACCCGGCTTGAGCATCGGGTCCCAGGTCGGCACCTTCGCCTCTGTCGAGAACGACACGTCGAAGCCATGCTCCCAGGGCGGTGAGTAGTGGGGGGCGTGCTTCTCGCGGCCGCCGCGGTTCGACTCGACCACGTCGCGGGTCAGGGTGCCCAGGTGCCACTTGCCGAAGAAGCCGGTCGCGAAGCCCTCCTCGCGCATCACCTCGGAGAGGGCCAGTTCTGCGTGGGGCAGGTGCCCGTCATTCGCGCCGTCTATCCCATAGCGCGCCGGATGGCGGCCAGTGATCAGGCTACCGCGCGTTGGAGAGCACACAGGCGCCGCCGCGTAGAAGCGGTCGAGGCGCACCCCATCACTCGCCATCGCGTCGAGGTGCGGTGTCTTCAGGAGCGGGTGCCCGTTGTAACCCACGTCGCCCCAGCCCTGGTCGTCCACCATGACGAGCACGACACCCTGCGCGTGCCCCGTCGACGGTTGAATCAAGCTGCGCATGCCGAGGCCCAGCGCGTCGCCCAGCTCGAAGAAGTTCTGGGCGTTGCCAAGCCAATGGTAGGCGCCGTCGAAGCGCGGCTCCTCGTGCCAGATCTGCCGGGTCGGCACGAAGCGCACGTTGCCCTGGAACTCTGGGCGGTTGCAGGCCGCCTTCTGGTGGGCGACCAACGAAAGAGCTCGCGGGTGCGTCTCCGTCAGACCGCCCTGACCGCTCTCGCCGACGACGATCGGCAGCTGCGGGGCGCCGAGGGCTTCGCGCAGGTCACCGATCAGGTGCACGAGGTTCTGCTCGTACTCGTCGTTGTGGGCCTGATTGACGCGGTCATTCCAGCCCTGGAACCAGATGAGGCCGCGGAGGTCGTGGCCGTCGGCTGCGACGCTCGGGAAGCGCTGGTCGAGCTCCGCGAGGCAGGCCCGCGTGCGCTGGATGACCTCGAGGTAGCTCGCGCCGACCTCGCCGCCAGCGCTCGGGGGACGGAAGTCCACGGCGAGGCTGCGCCCGCCCCAGGCCAGCTTGATGAGCAGGACTGGCTCATCGATGGCGTCGCCGAGGACATGACCGATCTGCAGCTCCGGACCGATCTGGTCGAGCTGCGTTCCGAAGCCCACGGTCAAGGGTCCGCGGCGATCGAGGTAGTCGATGTAGACGTCGTCGCGCGAGGTCCAGGTCCCGTCCGCGTTCTGCAGGTGGGCGTAGTCCGAGCCCCCGGCGAGCACCAGCTCATCCAGGTGCTCGACGCGACCCTTGCCCTCCATGTTCGATTGCCCGACCAGCAGGAACACCTGCCAGCGGGGCCTGGTCTGGGCGAAGGCGCTGGAGGCGAGCAGGAGGCCGAGGCAGAGAAGGCGCATGGGGGCAGGGCTGGGACATCCGAGGTGAAGGCGCGCGGGCCAAGTCTGCGCGCGGTACGGAGGCGGCACAAGCGGGCGCGATTTCGTGAGTGACACGCCGAGCGCCCGGGTAGCCTGGCGAGTGTGAACCGCCGCTCTCTCCTCCAGGCTGGTGCCGGCCTGGGCCTCGCTCCTCTCGTCCGCGTCATGCCCGCAATCGGGCGCGTTCAGCCGCGCTTTGGCCTGGTGACCTACATGTGGGGAGCAGGGCTCGAGCTGCCCGCGCTGATCGCGCTCCTCGAGCGCACGGGGCTCGAGGGCGTGGAGCTGCGCACGACCCATCGCCACGGCGTCGAGCCCGCGCTGAACCAGGCCCAGCGCGCCGAAGTGCGTGCGCGTTTCGCCGACAGCCCGGTCACCCTCGTCGGCCTCGGGAGCAACGAGCGCTTCGACAGCCTCTCTCCGACAGAAGTCGGCAAGGCGGTCGCGGCGACGACCCGCTTCCTGCAGCTCTCGAAAGACGTGGGCGCGAGCGGCGTCAAGGTCAAGCCCGACGCGCTGCACGTGAAGGAGGGCGTGGCGGTCGAGGCGACCCTCGACCAGATCGGCGCCTGCCTGCGTGCCCTCGGGCCGATCGCCCGGGACCTCGGTCAGGAGCTGCGCCTCGAGGCCCACGGTCAGTGTGCGCCGACGGCCCGCCTCGCGCACATCCTCGAGGCTGCAGACCATCCCGCGGTGCGCCTCTGCTGGAACTGCAACGCGCCCGACCTCGCGGAGCCGGGCCTCGCCAAGAACTTCGCGCGCCTGCGTCCGTGGTTCGGTGACACCCTGCACACACGTCGGCTCGACACGGACGACTACCCCGTGCGCGACCTGATCGAGCTCTGCAAGAGCTCGCACTACGACGGCTGGGTATTGCTCGAGCAGGGCGGCCAGGTGCCGAGCGATCTGGACGCCACCCTGCGGGACCAGAACGAACGCTTCGCTTCCCTGGTCGGGGACGAGTGACGATGACCGCTCCCGAGTGGGCACCTGGGTATCGCCACCGCACCCACGCGATCGCGCCGATCCCGCTGGAGTTCAAGGCGTCGCCCGAGGACTTCGTCGTCGAGGAGCTGCCGCTCGCGCCTCCGGAGGGGACCGGCGACGTCGCCTGGATCTGGCTCGAGAAGCGCGGGCTCTCCACGGTCGAGGCGGTGCGCCGCTTGGCGGTTGCCCTGGGAGTTGAACCGAACCAGGCCAGCTTCGCGGGCCGCAAGGACGTGCTCGCGGTCACGCGCCAGTGGGTCACGGTCCAGGGCGTCGACCTCGACCGGGCCCACGGGATCGAGGGCCGCGGTTGGCGCGTACTCGCGATCGAACGGGGCGAGCACGCCTTGCGCATGGGACGTCTCGCGGGCAACCGCTTCGAACTGGTGCTGCATGCCACCCGGGAGGAGGACCGCGGCGCCGTCGGCGAGGTGCTCGACGCGCTCTGCTCCCAGGGCATGCCCAACTACTACGGTTCCCAACGCTTTGGTCGCAACGGCCGCGGCCAGGACCTGGCGCGCCACCTCCTCGCCGGAGACGTGGACGCCTACCTCGAGGCGTATCTCGGAGGCGAGGGAGAAGCGGCCGAGGAACTTCTGCGCTTGATCCGCGAGGGTACCTGGGGCGAGCGCCGCAAGGCGAATGAGCTCTGCGGATCCCTCGACGCCTCCCGCGCCGAGGTCGCGCGCCAGCTCGCGCGGCGCCCGAAGGACATGGACTGGCTCGTGCGCTCGATCCCCCTGCGCGATCGGCGCTTCCAGCTCTCGGCCCTGCAGGCCGTCGTGTTCAACCGCGTCGTTGCGGAGCGCATGGCGGGCGGCGTGCTCGATGTGCTCTGGGAGGGGGACGTCGTGCGCGATCCTGGCGGAGATTGGCGCACGGTGGAGGCGGAGCTCGACCCCGCGCCCCTGCCGGGTG
>JAQBVH010000306.1 GCA_027623615.1 Planctomycetota bacterium
CTTCTTCGTCCCAGCCGATCGCGGCCAGGGCGGCCTCGACCAGGGCTGGCCGCGCGGCGCGCATGTCGAAGTCCTCGACGGCCGGACGTGCGAGGAGCGCGAAGGCGAGGGCGCGCTCGCCGCGCACGTCGATGCCGATCAGCCACCCATGCTCGGGTCGCAGGGACCAGCCCGTCTTCTCGTGGCGGACGTTGCTCCCCACGGAGCGGGTGATCATCGCTGCGAGGACCTCGTCCTGGGCCTCGCGCGCAAATCCCAGCTCCCGCTTCCAGAGCCGGCGCAGGAAC
Organism: Planctomycetota bacterium; assembly: GCA_027623615.1. Classification (GTDB taxonomy): domain Bacteria; phylum Planctomycetota; class UBA1135; order UBA1135; genus JALWOP01. The sequence continues at coordinate 288 of JAQBVH010000306.1, forward strand.
TGCACCTGCTCGTCGGGTGAGATCGCCAGGTCCCCGTGCAGCCAGAACGTCACGCGCTCGCCGCCGGTCTGCCGGTTGCCGTAGCGCTCGCGCTGCAGGAGCTCTTCGAAGCGCCCGCGGCCGATGCGCCGGGCCGTCTCCTCGTAGACCCACACGGCCGAGACGGCCAGGGCGCTGCGCAGGTCGTGTGCCTGGTCCCAGGCGCCGCCGCGCAGGACGCGATCCCAGGGGACCACCTCCTCGCTCGAGGCCACGGCGCCGGTCTCGAGCGCGGCCATGAAGTGGAACACCTTGAAGGTCGACGCGGGCAGGGCGCGCTCGGTGCACCGGCCCCGGTCCGACCGGTGCCAGGCGCCGGTGTCGAGCTCGACCGCACTGAAGGCGCCGGTCGCGCCGTGGGCCTCGAACAGCTCCTCCCAGTCCAGCGCGTCGGTGGAGCCGATCGACCGGCAGCCGACGAGTGCAAGGCAGAGCAGGACCCAGGCGCGCATGCACGCGATGCTAGAATCTGCCCCAGCCATGGACGAGATCTTCCGGCACTTCCCGCTGCTCACGACCTCGCGGCTGCAACTGCGCGAGATGACCCAGGCCGACGCGCCGCGGGTGCTCGAGCTGTACGGAGATCCCAAGGTGGTCGAGTTCTACGACCTCTCGCTGTTCGAGGATCTCGACCGTGCGCTGGCCCACGTCCGCGACCGGCACCGCGAGTTCCACGAGCACAGGGGGATCCGCTGGGTGGCCACCGAGCAGGGCGGCGCCGATCAACTGGTCGGCACGGTGGGCCTGCACGGCATTCACGCAACGCACCGTTACGCGGAGCTCGGCTACGCGGTCCACCCGGCCCACTGGCGCCGGGGCATCGGCCTCGAGTCGGTGCAGCGCGTCGTGAACTTCGGCTTCGAGGACCTGGGCCTGCGCCGCATCGAGGCCTACGTCGACCCGCGCAACGGCGGGAGCCTGGGGCTGCTCGAGCGGGCCGGCTTCCGGTTCGAGGGCACCCTGCGCAAGCGCTACTGGGACGGCGAGGCGTTCCAGGACGACCTGCTGTTCGCGCGGCTGAGCGACGACTAGGCCGAGTCCGGGAGGTGCGCACGCAGCACCTCCTGCAGGCGCGGCGCCGCGTCGGTCAGCGCGCGCTTGCCCGGCTGACCCGGCGGGTCGCCGGGGAGGTCGACCGCGGCGCCGCTGGCGAGCAGGAGCTCGAGGATCGCCTGGTACCTGTCGAGGTTGCCCGCGGCGCCGCCCGAGTAGCGCGAACCGTGGGTGACCCAGCCCAGCGGCGTCGAGTCGTGTCCGCAACCGCCCGCGTTCACGTCTGCGCCGCGCTCGACCAGCATCCGCGCCGTGCGCACGGCCGCGAACCAGGCGGTCTGCTGCAGGCACGTGCCGCCGTCGAGGCCGCGGGACTCGATGTCGAAGCCGTGGTCGAGCAGGAGGCTGACGGCGCCGGTGTTGTCCTGGCTCGCGAGGTCGGCGATCAGGCGCGCCTCCTCGGGGGCCAGAGAGCTTGCCAGGTCCGCGTGCTGTGCGAGGAGCGCGCGGGCGCGCTCCTCGTCCTGCGCGTGCAGCGCCTCGGCCAGCTCGTCGATCGGCTGCCGCTCGGCCGCAGCGCCCAGCTGCGCGAGTCGCTGCGCGACCTCCGGGAACGGTCTGCGGATCGCGTGGCGCCAGGCCGTGTCGCCGCCGCGGGTGGTCGCGTTCACGTCCGCGCCGCGCGCGACGAACAGATCGAGCGCGTCGAGGCGCCGGCGGCGGACGGCTGCGTGGAGCACGGTCTCGTCGTGGGGGCCGCAGCGCACGTCCCAGTCCACAGGCTCCTCGAGGAGTCGCGTCACCAGCTCCTGGTTCCAACAATCGTCGGCGGCGTGGTGCAGCAGGCTGATCCCGCGCGGGTTGTCCTTGGAGGCGGGCTGGCCACCTGCGGCGAGCAGGGCCTCGAGACGGTCGGCGTGTTGGGCCTCGAACGCCACGAAGAGCGAGCGCCCGTCGTTCGGGTCCGCACCACTTGCAACGAGCGCCTCGATCACGGCGACCGGGTCGGCGTCGTCGGGCGCCTTCACGAAGCTCGCCAGGGCAAGGGGCGTCCAGCCTCGCGGTCCGGGCGACGTGGCCCGCGAGGGATCGTCGGCGAGGTGCCCGCGCACGGCGTCGAGGTCGCACAGGACGGCCGCCGCGTGGACGCTCTGGGTGGCCAGATCGGGGGGCACGGCCAGGATCGTCTCGACCTGGCCAACGCGGCCGCGTTGGGCAGCGCCGATCAAGGCGTCGAGGGCGTCTTGGGGGGTGGGGACCATGCCGGGATCCTAATGCTCGCCTCCCCGGTCAGCGTCGGATAGAACGGAAGGACACCAGAGATCCCCATGCGCTTCGCCCTGCTCCTGCCCGCCGCTCTGCTGATCGCCCCGTCCGCCGCCCAGGACCTCGAGGCCTGGTACAAGCTCGACGAGACGGCCGGTCCGACCTGCGTCGACGCAGCGGGCAACGGTCACGACGGCACCTTCGACGGCTGCACCCTGGCGCTGCCGAGCGCCCACCCGGAGCTGGGAACCGCGGTTCACTTCAACGGCAGCGGGGACAAGGTCGACATCCTCGACGGCCCGGGCTTCACCGATCTGCGCAGCGAGCTGACCATCGCCTGCTGGATGAACGCGGACACCCTGGGCGGCGTGCGCCGCCTCTTCGGAAACGACGGCAGCTGGACCTGGGGCACGGTCGGAACCGGGATCCGCTTCACGACGCGCACGATCAAGGACTACGACCAGCCGGCCGGCCTCGTACCGAACCAGTGGTACCACGTGTGCTGTGTCTTCGACGCGAGCTTCAACGTCGAGTTCTATCTCGACGGTCAGCTGATCGGCACGATCGCCGGTGCCCAACAGGCGAACGCGCCCTTCCCCGACTGGCACATCGGCTACAAGGACCCGGGCGCGCCCGAGTGGTGGTTCGGTCTGATCGACGACATCCAGGTCTACGACGGCGTGCTGGATGCGATTCAGGTGAAGTGGCTCTTCGACCACCCTGGCGAGAGCCTGGGCGCCGGACCGGTCGGCACGAGCTACTGCGGGCCGGCCAACGCGAACTCCACCGGCGTTGCTGCGCTGATCGAGGGGTTCGGGAAGGACTCCGCCTCGGCGAACGACTTGACCCTGACCGCCAAGGGGATGCCCGTCGGCGAGGTGGCGTTGTTCCTCTGCGGCGACGCCCAGGGCTTCACGCCCCTGCCCGGCGGTAGCCAGGGCAACCTCTGCCTGAGCGGCAGCCTGGGTCGCTTCCAGTCCCAGCTGGGCACGACCGACGCCAACGGTGAGTTCGAGATCGACGTCGACCTGACCGCGTTGCCCGTCTGGCCGAACCACGCCGTTCAGCCCGGCGAGAGCTGGTACTTCCAGGCCTGGTTCACCGACGGCGGCACCTCGAACTTCACGGACGCCCTCGCGGTCTCGTTTCAGTAGGCGGTGCGCATCTCGCTCGGCGTCGCGCTCCTGATCGCGCCCGCGTCGTTCGCGGCGCAGGAGGACGCGCCCCACTGGAGCTTGCGTCCACTCGTCGAGCCCGACGTCCCGCAGCTGGAAGGGTGGGGCCGGAACCGGGTCGACGGCTTCGTCGCCGAGGCCCTCGCACGCCAAGGCCTCTCACCGTCCCCCGAGGCGGACCGGGCGACCCTGATCCGGCGCCTGACCTTCGACCTCTGGGGACTGCCCCCGACGCGCGCCGAGGTGGACGCCTTCCTGGCCGACGACCGGTCCGACGCCTACGGGCGGCTCGTCGACCGCCTGCTCGCCTCGCGCCACTACGCCGAGCGCCAGGCGCAGCACTGGCTCGACGTCGCGCGCTACGGCGACACCCACGGGTTCGACAAGGACAAGCGTCGGCCGCACGCTTGGCGTTACCGGGACTGGGTCGTCGACGCGTTCGACCGGGACCTGACCTGGGCGGAGTTCCTCGCGCGGCAGCTGGCGGGTGACGTGCTCGATCCGGGCGGACCGGACGTGGCGGGCACGGGGTTCCTCGCCGCGGGGCCCTGGGACTTCGTCGGCCACGTGGAGCTGCGCGAGGGAACGGTCGACAAGGCGCTGACGCGCCACCTCGACCGGGACGAGGTGGCCGGCGCGGTCCTCGCCGCCTTCGCCAGCACGACGGTCAGCTGCGCCCGCTGCCACGACCACAAGTTCGACCCGATCCCGATCGCGGAGTACTACGCTCTGCAGTCGGTGTTCGCGGGCATCGAGCGCGCGGACGTCGCGTTCGACGCAGACCCCGACGCTGCGCGCATGCGGCGCCTGCTCGAGGCCGAGGTGGCGGCGCGGCGCGCGGAGATCACGCGCTACGAGGCCGACCTGGCCGGGGTGAGCTCCCCGGAGATCGAGCTACTCGACGAGCGGCTGGCCGGGGTCGAACGCCAGCGGCTGCCCGCGCAGTGGACCACCTCGACCCTCGCCGAGGGCGGCGGTCGCCGGCTGGGCTATCACTCGCAGATCGCGCCGTCACCGGACGTTGCGAAGTGGGTCCAGGTGGACCTCGGCGCGTCCTTGTTCTTCGACGAGGTCGCGCTGTGGCCGTCGAACGAGACCTTCGGACTCTGGGAGGGCGCGGGCTTCGGGTTCCCCGTTCGCTTCTCCGTGTTGGTCGGCGACGCGCCCGACCTGTCCGACGCGCGCGTGCTCTTCTCCCTGCGCGAACAGGACCTCCCGAACCACGGGGACACTCCCTTCGTGGTGACCGGGGACGGTCAGGCCGCGCGCTACGTGCGCGTGGTCGTCCACAAGCTGTGGGGGCGGGCGACCGCGGGCAGCACGGACTACTGCTTCG
>JAQBVH010000307.1 GCA_027623615.1 Planctomycetota bacterium
GGCGGACCCGGGTGAGCAACACAACCTGATCGACGAACAAGCCGAGCTGGCCAGCTCCCTGGCCGAGCGCCTGCGCCAAGACCTGCTCTCCCGCAAGGAAGGCGTCGGCGCCGGCGCGGTGCAGCTCAGCGCGAAGGACATCGAGAACATGCAGGCCTTGGGGTACATGGGTGACGACGAGGAGGACGAGGAATGAAGCGTGCCCTCATGCTCCTGGCGCTCGTCGCTTGCGGCGGTCCCGAGGAGAGCGACGGCCCGGCGCCGGTCGAGGACGTCGCGCCGCCCGTCCTGATCTTCGGGCTCGACGGGTTCGAGTGGTCCGTCGCGCTGCCCCTCCTGCAGGCAGGCCGCATGCCCACGCTGGCCGGCCTGATGGAGCGCGGCACCTACGGCACGCTCGCGACCCTCGAGCCGACCAAGAGCCCGCGCCTCTGGACGACCCTCGCGACCGGCAAGGTCCCGGAGAAGCACGGCATCCTCGACTTCGTCAAGCCCCGCGAGGAGCGTGGTCCCAAGCAGCTCTACACGCGCATGGACCGCAAGACGAAGGCCTTCTGGAACATCCTCGCGGACGAGGGGCTGACCAGCGACACGATCGGTTGGTGGATGACCTATCCGCCCGAGCGCGTCCCGGGCCTGATGGTCGCGCAGACGAACACGCGCCGCAAGAAGGGTGAGCTGCGCAAGGGCTCCCTGCGCGGCGACACGGAGGGACAGGTCTGGCCGCCCGAGGCGGAGGCGGGCATCCTCGAGCTGCTCGAGCAGCACGAGGCCGCGTTGCCCGCGCTGACCGCCGAGATCTTCGGCGCGTTCGGGACGGAGCTGACCGCCGAACGCGCGGAGCGTTGGGACCAGTGCCAGTGGGCGTTCCGCGCGGACAGCACCTACGCGGCCGTCCTCGAGCAGCGCCTGGCGGAGGGCGCGCCCAGCCGGGTGAGCGCGATCTACCTCGGCGGCACGGACGTGGTCGGCCACCGCTTCTGGTCCTCGTACCGCCCCGAGCCCTTCCAGCTCGCGCCGGACTCGGACGAGGTGCGCACGTTCGGGCACGTGATCCCGAGCTACTACGCCTACGTGGACCAGGTGCTCGGCCGCCTGCTGGCGCAGTACCCCGCGGACACGAGCGTTTTCGTGATCACCGACCACGGCATGTCGAGCTTCCTGCCCGACATGGCCGAGAGCGGGGAGCCGCTCGACCCGGGCAAGACCGGCGGGCACAAGGGCGACCCGGGCATCTTCGTCGCGGCCGGGTTCGGCGTCCGCGCCGGCGGCCCGCTGGACCTCGACGCACTGACGCCGCAGAGCATGCCTTCGCTCGGGGGCCTGGTCGACTTCACCCCCACCCTCTTGACCCTGCTCGGGCTCGCTTACGGCGAGGACATGGACGGCGCCCCACTCGAGGGCGTGCTGACCGACGAGATCTTCGGCAGCGCACGCGCGATCGCAACCCACGACGACGACGGCTGGCTCGCGACCCAGGACCCGAACTTCGTGCGTACGGACGCGGAGCGCGTGCAGCAGCTGGAGAACATGGGCTACCTCGGCGGCGGCGTGGACGGCGACGAGGGTGGCGACGGCGGCGAGGACGAGAACGAGTGAGCGAGCCGCTCCCCCCACCGAGCCGCGCGCGGCTGGCCGGCGTGGCCGCCCTGGTCTGGCTCCCCTACGCCTGGCTCGTCCAGCGCTTCTGGTTCGTCTGCGACGACGCGTTCATCTCGTTCCGCTACGCGCGCAACTGGGCGCAGGGTCACGGGCCGCGCTACAACCTCGGCGAGCACGTTCCGGTCGAGGGGTACTCGAACTTCCTGTGGGTCGCGCTGTGCGCGCTGTTCGAGCGGCTGGGGCTCGACCCGGTGGTGTGGGCGCCCGCGACCTCGTTCCTGCTCGGCAGTCTGCTGCTGTACGCCGTGCTCACGATCCTGTGCCGCGGCCTCGGCGTGGGGCTGGTTCCCGGAGCCCTCGGCGCGCTCAGCCTGGCCCTCTTCCCGCCCTTCGCGGTGTGGAGCAGCGGTGGTCTGGAGACGCTGGCCTTCGCGGCCGCTTTCCTCGCGGTGTTCGAGCGCCTCATCGTCAGACGCACGGGTCCCGATCCCTGGCTCGGGGGCCTCGCGGCCATGGCGCTCAGCTTGATTCGGGTCGAGGGCGTGGGCTGGGCGCTCGTGCTCGCCGTGCTCGGCTTCGGATTCCGGTGGCGCGCGAACGGCTCCGGCTGGCGCGGGCTCGCGCGCTACGGTGCGATTGTCGCAGTCGGCTTCGGGAGTTGGTGGCTCTGGCGCCGCGGCTTCTACGAGAGCGCCGTCCCTAACACCGTCACCGCCAAGAGCGGCGCGAGCGCCCAGACGCTCGAGCTGGGACAGGCCTACGTGACCGCCTTCGGGCTGGCCTTCCTCACGCCGCTCGCGCTGCCGCTGATGGTGCTGGGTGCGACGGGCGAGCGCCGACGAACGGTGCTGCTCGGCGCGCTCCTGGTATTCGGCGTGTTCCTCTACGCGGTCCTGATCGGCGGGGACTTCATGGCCATGGGGCGCGTGCTCGTCCCGAGCTTCGCGCTGCTGGCGGTGCTCCTCGGCGCGCTGCTCGATCGACTACCCGGCCCGAGAACGCGGATCCCGGTCGCAGCCGGGTTGATCACCCTCGCGCTCCTCCCCGGCTTCAACCGACACATCGTCGGGGAGGACACCCTGGCCCAGCTCCACTTCCGACTGAACTCCGAGGAGGCGCGCACCGAGTGGGAGCAGTGGGACTACATGCGCGAGAACACGCTGGAGCGCAGGGTGCTCGGACGGGCGCTGCGCGAGCACATGCCCGAGGGCTCGTCGCTGGTGCGCGGCGCGATCGGCGTGATCGGCTACGACTCGAACCTCTTCATCCACGACACCTACGGGCTCGTCACACGCGAGGTGGCCGAGCGTGAGGACCTGGACGAGACGAAGTCCCCCGGTCACCAGAAGAAGGTCGAGCTGAGCTGGTTCCGCGACCTGGAGCCGACCCTGATGATCGCGCGCCTCTTCGTGTTCGAGGACGGTGACGTCGCCGCCCTGCGCCGGCGACTGAGGCGCACCGTCAAGCAGTGGGACAAGTACGAGCTCGAGGAGAACTACGCCCCCGAGCTCGTGCCGCTGGACTCCCCGGCGGGGGAGCGCCACCTGATGCTCCTGTACCGCCGCATCGAGGGTGACCGCCCGGCCGCCGCGTGGGCCAGGTGGGAGCAGGCCCTGAGCGCCCTCGAGTAGCGCTCGGTCGTTCACGAAGAGCCCTCAGTCGTTCACGAAGAGGAAGTCGTCGCCCCCGGCGTCGAAGTGGCAGTCGGCGCACTTCGCGACCTTGCCCGAGTCCGTCAGCTTCCCCTGCTTGTCGTAGCGCGCGAAGAACCAGTCGTGGCTGTCGGGGTCGTAGCCCGCGATGCGCTCCATGACCGTGATCCCGCGCAGGGTGGAGCGATCCGCTGAGTCGAAGCCCTCCTTGACGAGGATCGACCCGTAGCCCGGTTGCCCTTCGTCCGCGAGCGCCTGGTCGTTGGCGTAGACGCGCACGAACTTGCCGTGCACCGAGCGACCCTCCTGCGTACCTCCGAAGCCGGAGTACTGGCCCCAGTCCTGGTAGCCCTGCATGCGCTGCCAGAGGGAGGTCGCGGTCGACTGGTCTTCGGCCGTTCCCAGGGAGTTGCAGGCCAGGGGTACGAGGGCGAGAGCGGCGAGGGTCATCAGCTTGTGCATGGGATGTGGGGAGCCTGAATCGAAGCGCGCGCCCGATCGTGACCGACATTCTCCGGGGCCAGCGCGGAACCCAAGCCAGAGTACCGACGGGGTTCAGTTCCCAGTGTGGCCGAGGACGAGGTCGAGCCAGCGCTCGCGCTCCCTCGGCCCCAGCCCGCGAAAGGTGCGGTAGGCCAGGTGCTCCTCAGGCGCCTTCCCCGTCGGGTCGATCCCCCAGAGCGGCGCGACCGCGTCCGGCAGGGCCGCGTAGCGCAGGTCGCCGATGACACCGGGGTGGCGCGGGTCCTCGATCAGGTAGCCATTCGAGAAGTGGCGGAAGCGCTCCACGTCCGCGAGCTGCAGCGGGCTCAAGTGGAAGCGCCGCTGGTAGTCCACCAGGTCGAGGACCGGTACCTGCGTGCCCTCGATCACCTCCGGCCGCCCGAACCAGGGCACGCGGATCGCGTCCACGTGATAGACCCCGTCGACCTCGTAGAACGAGCGGAAGACGAAGTTCGTCAGGATCGAGGGCTTGGCCTCCCGCCGCATGGCCGCTTGCCCCCGGGCAGCGATCAGGTCGGCCTGCGCTTCGGCGGCGCGCACCTGCTGCACGGCGCACATGCCGAGGTAGGCCAGCGCCAGGGTCAGCGCGGCCACGGGCGGCCCGCGCCGACGACGCCTTGTCCCCACCACCACGCCGACGAGCAGCGGCACGCTGAAGAGCGGGTCCAGGATCGCGATCACGCCCCAGGCGACGCGCGCATCGGAGAAGGGCCAGTACAGCCGCGTGCCGTAGCTCGTGCCGGCGTCCAGCAGACCGTGGGTCGCGTACCCCAGGAACGCCGGCCACCAGAGCGAGCGCCAGCACGAGCGTCCCCGGCCTACGAGCCAGGCCAGGCTCGCCGCGATGAGCGCGCCCACCGGGATGAAGAGCAGCGCGTGGGTGAAGTGGCGGTGGTATTCGAGGAACAGCAGCGGGTCCTGCGCCGAGCGCAGGAACACGTCCGCGTCCGGGATCAGGCCGCCGATCCCACCGGCCAGGGCCGCGCGCCGCTGCCGCTCCGGCCGTGAACAGGCCATCGCGAGGGTCGCCCCGAGGGCGGTCTGGGTGACGGGATCCATGGGGGCCGGATCCTAGCGTGAGGCCCGGCCCGGGCCTCACGTCGATTCCGCGAGGACTCCTCGATGAACTCCGCTCCTGTGTGCTCGCCGCCCTCGAGGGTGGAGCGCAATCCAGCTCGACGGAGAGAGTGACGCCCCGCCCGATCGCTCGCCCGGCGATCGGCGCGGGGCCTCCACCCTTGGGACCTAGACCTTGTCCGCGCTCGGGACCTGGAAGCCCGCGCGGTTCTCGTCCTTGAGCAGCGCGTTGGCGGCTTCGGCGTGGTCGCCCAC
>JAQBVH010000308.1 GCA_027623615.1 Planctomycetota bacterium
CTAACGTGGAGATGGGCGCCCACGAGTTCGTGCCCGCGATCGGGACTTGATCGAATCGGGGCGCGTCCCGGTGCGGGGCGCGCCCCACCCCTGCTCTCCGCGGTAGGCTGAATCAGCAGCAAGGACGACCGACATGCACTCCACGCGAATCCTGGCCCTGGTAGCTCTGGGGGGCCTCGTACAGGCCCAGACGTTTGAAGACCAGGAGCTACGGGCCGTCGATGGAGCGCTCTATGACTTCATGGGATGGTCGGTGGCTGTCACGGACACGCACGCTCTAGTCTAGTTGGTGCACCGAACCATGATGGCGCGTTCGCGAGTTCCGGCATCGCCTACCTCTACGAGCGAACCGCCGGTGGGTGGCGCCTTGAGCTCGAGCTCCGCTCACCCACTCCTGGTCAGAGCCACCACTTCGGGAGGGAGGTTGCCTTGAGTGACCGCCTCGCGGCGCTCGGAGTCTATGAAGACAGCCAGCTCCACAACGACGACCGCCGCAAGACTCCGGCGTGGCTGGCGAGGTCAACCTCACCTTGGACCTCGTCAGCGCGAATCCGCTGCAAGTGCTCCCTGGTGAGGCCTGGCACTTCCAGGCCTGGTTCCGTGACGCCAACTCCAGCCCGACGTCGAACACGAGCGGCGCGGTCGCGATCGAGTTCCGCTGACGCTGCCACAGAGCACTCCCGAACCTGCACGTTCGGTGTTTCTTGCGTCGAACCCTCCACTGGTTGTAGCCAGGGCGTCGAGGGTTGGCCTCGTCTCTGCGGCTTCGCGGCCCTCGGGAGTCGATTTGGAGCACCCGGGAACCGAAGATAGGGCCCCAGGAGCTGGCCCATGCGGTTCCCCTACTCCGGTTCATTCGGACCTGTCCTGCAGGCCGATGAACTCGACGGCCCTCCGCTCTCTCCGCCCCTCGCTTCCCAGTGACCTTCGACTCGGCAACCCTGCTGCAGGTCCTGATCCTGTCCATCGGGATCTACCTCCTGCTGGCCTTCCTGCGCTCGACGCGGGGCAGCGGCCTCGTGCGCGGGCTGGGCCTGATGCTGATCGTCGGTGTCTATGGCCTCTGGGGTATCGCGGACGCACTCGAGTGGTTCGAGCTCAAGCTCGTCATCCAGGGCTTCCTCGGCTTCGTGTTCGTGATCCTCGCGATCGTGTTCCAACCGGAGCTGCGGCGCGGGATCGTGAGCCTGGGCGAGAACCCGCTGCTCAGTCGCCTGCTGCGGCGCCAGCACAAGGACGTCGTGGCCGAGGTCGTGCACGCTGCGATCTCGATGGCCATGAAGAAGCAAGGCGCGCTGATCGCCTTCGAGCGCAAGACCCCGCTCGACGCCTACATCGAGGGCGGAGTCAGGCTCGACGCGGAGGCGAACCGCTACCTGCTCGACAGCCTGTTCCACCACGGCAACGTGCTGCACGACGGGGCGGTGATCGTGCGCGGCGACCGGGTCGTCGCAGCGTCGTGCCTGTTCCCGTTGACCGAGAACCTCGAGATCTCCAAGTCGACCGGCACGCGCCACCGCGCGGCGCTCGGGCTGACCGAGGAGACGGACGCGATCACCCTGACCGTCTCCGAGGAGACCGGCCGCATCTCGATCTTCGGCGCAGGGCGCATGGACCGCGGCGTGGCCCGCAAGAACGTCGAGGCCGTGCTGCAACAGCGCCTCGGCATGGCGGACGGCGACGACCCCGAGGACGAGAGCAGCGAGACCGAGGTCGAGCGCCGTGGAGTCGGGCGCTTCCTCAAGAGCGTGTTCACCCAGCACCTCGGCCAGAAGTTCGGCGCGCTCGTGCTCGCCGCGCTGGTCTTCTACGGGGCGCACCAGGATCTGCGCTTCTCCTGGGACAAGGAGCTGCGCGTCCAGCCCAGCGTCGGCGAGCCGGGCGCGGCTCGCCCCGGTGAGTTGATCGTCGTGCTCGAGTCCGGCTGGAAGCTTGAGGGCATGCCCGAGACCTGCAGCCTGCGCTTCGAGGGCACGCGCGACCAGCTCGACGTGATCGCCCAGGTGGGCGGCATCGTGCGCGTGTCGGCGGGCCAGCAGAAGATCACCCTGCAGAACATCGAGTGGGTGCCGCCCCTCGGCCCTGGCCTCGACCCGTTCTGGCGCGACGGGAGGGATCTCGCGATGGAGGTGATCGGGATCGGCAAGATCGAGGTCAAGCTCCAGCCCGACATGGTGGAGGTCGTCACCGGTGACCTGGATCCCAACTACGAGGCCTTCGCCGATCAGCTGCGCTTCCACCCGGACCTCGTTCACGTGCGGGGCCCGCAGCGTGCCCTCGAGGGGCTCGAGTTGCGCTTCGAGGACGTGGTCCTCGGCCTGGGCGACACCTACGATGTCGACCGCACCGTGGCCCTCGCGCGAGACCTCACCGACCTGGAGCTCGAGATCGTCGAGCAGGTCAGCGTGACCTTCCCCGTCGTCCTGCGCGAGGAGGTCATCGGCAAGGTGCGCCTGCCGATCTCGCTCCTGCAGCACGACGCCTCCGTGGAGCCCCACGACTTCCTGCCCCCGGGAGACGCGGCGGAGTTCGAGGTCTACGGGCGCGGCCTCATCCCTGGCGATGGGACCGAAGAGGACCGCATTCGCATCAAGAACTTCGTGCAGGACAACCTGCGCGCGTTCATCTGGGTGGACGACATCCCACCGAACTCGACCACGGGCACCGTGACGTATCACGGGCTCGATGATTGGCGCGACAAGCTCGCTGAACGACTCGACGAACTCCCGGCCGCCGCGAACCTCAGGGTGCGCCTCGTGACCGCACAGAAGATCGTCCTCACTCGCAGGCAGTAATGACCACGATCTTCGGGACAGACGGTATTCGCGGACGGGCTTATGAGGGTTGGCTCGGCCTGGAGGGCATGGCGGCCATCGGCCACGCGGCGGGCTCGGTGCTCGCGCCGCAGGGCGGCAGCGCGCTGCTCGGTCACGATGGTCGGCGCTCCGGCCCCGATCTCGAGCGCGCCTTCGCAGCCGGCCTGCTCGCCGCCGGTGTCGCGCCGACCAGCTGCGGCCTGACCACCACACCGGGATTGGCCTGGTTGACGCGGACGGGGGCGCACGCCCTCGGCGCGATGGTGTCGGCCTCGCACAACCCGGCAGAGGACAACGGCATCAAGCTCTTCTCCGGCATCGGCGGCAAGTTGACCGACGCCGACCAGGACGCGATCGAGGCGCGCCTGCACGCGCAACCCGCGCATGCTCCAGAGCATCCCGAGCTGGCCGTCGATCCGGGAATGCTCGACCGCTATGCGGAGCACCTGATCGCGAGCGTGGGCCCTGGCCTCTCCCTGAAGGGCCTGAACCTGGTGCTCGATTGCGCCAACGGCGGCGGCAGTCAGGTCGGCCCGCTCGCGCTCGAGCGGCTCGGCGCGAACGTGCACGCCCTCGCGTGTGCTCCGGACGGAATGAACATCAACCAGGGCTGCGGCTCGACCAAGCCCAAGGCCTTGCAGGCCAGCGTGCTCGAGCGTGGCGCCCACCTCGGGATCGCCCTCGACGGTGACGGCGACCGCTGCATCCTGGTCGACGAGACCGGCGCGCTCGTGCACGGAGATCACATCCTGATGGTGATCGCGCGCTGGGCCGTGTCCCGGGGCCAGTACCCCGACCCGCGCGTCGTCGCGACCGTGATGAGCAATCGCGGCCTGCATCGCGCCCTGCGCGAGGCCGGCGTGGGCGTGGTCGAGGTCCCGGTCGGTGACCGGGCCGTGGTCGAGGGCCTGCGCCGCGAAAACCTCAAGCTCGGTGGCGAGCAGTCGGGGCACATCGTCTTCGGCGACGAGAACGCCTACATCGGTGACGGGATGTTCACGGCGCTGCGCGTCCTGGAGGTGATGGTCTTGAGCGGCGAGACCCTCTCGTCCCTCGCCGCGCCGTACGTCCCGATGCCGCAAATCCTGCTCAATGTGCCGGTCCTGTCGAAGCCCGAGCTCGCGACCCTGGCGGAGGTCATGGCCCTGACGCAATCCATCGAGGACGAGCTCGGCGACGATGGCCGCGTCCTGCTGCGCTACTCGGGAACCGAGGACCTGGCGCGCGTCATGGTCGAGGGCATCAACCAGGACCACATCAACGGCCGCGCCCGCGAGCTGGCCGACCTGATCCGCGACACCCTGGGGGCGCCCGCGTGAGCCTGATCGCCGCTCTCGAGACCTCGGTGCGCCCGCCGTCGGTGGCGATCCGTGACGAGAGTGGCGTCTTCGAACGTCGCCTGGAGGAGGACGCGCGCCACGCGAGCGACCTCTTGCCGACGCTCGCTGGCGTGATGGAAGAACGGGGCCACGCGGCGCGGGACCTCTCGCTGATCTGTGTGGGCATCGGACCGGGCAGCTACACGGGACTGCGCGTCGGGATCGCAACCGCCCTCGGCCTGTCCCGTGGAACGGGCGCGCCGATCGTCGCGGTGCCCTCGGTCGCCGCATGGGCCTACGCGGCCCTCGAGCCGGGCCAGGAGGCCACGCTCCTGATCGACGCCCGCGCGAACGAGCTCTACTTCGCCCGCTATCTCCGCGAGGAGCATGGCGTAACCGAGCTGGCGGCGCCCCGGGTCACGACCGCCGCCGAGCTCCCGGAGCTGCTCCCCGCCACCGGCGTCATCCTGGCTGACGAGGCTGGGCTGCGCGCAGCGCAGCTCGGTGATGCGGACGTCGCTCGGACGATCACCGACCACGTCCCCACCGCGAGCGCTGTCCTGAGCCTCGCCCTGGAGCGCTTCGAACGCGAGGGCGCGAGCCTGGCGGAAGACATCGCGCCGCTCTACCTGCGTCCCTTCGCAGCGTCAAAGCGCAAGCGCTGATCGGTCCTGAGCCCGGCGTGAGTTTCGTGGCCTGTCGGAGCGTGTCGGAGGTGGAGCTGGGCGAGTACGCCGGACCCAAGGGGAAGAGACGCCCCGGGCAGTTGCGGACCTTCGGCGCGGCCCACGCACCGGGGGGCGAGAACCTTAGACGGCGAAGGCGGAAGACTGAACGGCATCGGCGAGGCGGGACGCGCCGGCGAGATGGACGCCGCGAAGACAGAAGCCACGAGGCTCAAGGATCACCTCGCCTGCGGTCCTCACCTCGCCTGCGTCGTTCTCGCTCTATGG
>JAQBVH010000309.1 GCA_027623615.1 Planctomycetota bacterium
GTCCCCCTGGAAATCCGGGCCAAACTCCTCGTCCTCGGCCTCATCGATGCCCCGCGCCAGCTCGAGGATCTTGGCGATCTCCCCCTCCAGCCCTCGACCGTCCTCTCGCCCTCGGTACTTCGCCAGGAACGCGGAGAGGTCCAGCTCCTCGACCGTCTCCGAGACGAATCGCGCCAGATGCCCCTCCGGCAGCCAATCGTGGATGGACGGAGGGAGCAGCAGACCTTGATCCTGGTCCTACGGCACGGACTGCTGGCCCATGCCCCCCTTGGCTTTGACTCGCGAGGCTCAGTTCAGCCCGCACCTATCTATGGCGCATGCTCCTCGCGGACGGGGCCTCAACCATCGTCGCCCGAGTAGCCCAGGGCTGCCATGTCGAGCAGCTCGACCTGCGACCGCTCCCGGCCGAGGCTCGTGACCGTGGGGTGGGACTTCTCGACCTCGTCGAGCAGCCCACGCAGCCGGGCCACGATCTCGGGGTGATCCCCGGCACGGTTGTGGTGACCGACGGGGTCGGCGGCGATGTCGTAGAGCTGGACCGCGCGCTCCTGCTCCCAGCCCTCCTGGGGCACCACCAGGCGCCAGCTCGAGTCGGAGTCGCGCACCGCGCGCTCCTTGAGCACGCGCGTGTAGACGAGCTGCTCCTCGGGAGCTCGACCCTCGAGGGTCGAGGTCAGGCTGCGACCGTCGACCATCTCATGGACGTCGACTCCGCAGAGGTCGAGCAGGGTCGGGAACAGGTCCGCGTTCGTCACCGGATCGGCGACTCGAGTGCCGGCCGGAATGCCGGGACCCGACAGGATCAACGGCGTGCTGACCAGGTTCATCGCCAGGGTCTTGCCGTGACCTGAGTGGAGCAAGGTCACCGGCTGGGGTCTGCGCGCGGGGGCGCCCGGACGCTGGCGCCGGTCCGCCTCGGGCAGCTCGTTCTGCCAGAGGCACTCCCCGTGGTCGGAGGCAATCGCGACGATCGTGTTCTCCCAGTCGCCGTGCTCGCTGACACGCTGCAACAGCTGCTCGATCCAGTAGTCCGCCATGCGGACCTCCTGGTCGTAGGCGGCCAGGCTCTCGGCGATCCGCATCCAGGTCTGCGTGCGGGCGTCCGAGCCCGTCAGGCGGCGGAAGGTCTCGCGCCGATCGCCTAGCAAGGCTGCGTCCGCAGGCAGCTCGTCCTCGAGGTCCGGGTAGGACCGGTAGGGGGCGTGGGGCTCCATCAGATGGAACCAGAGGAAGACCGGCGGCCGCGTGCCGTCGCCTTCCGCCTCGAACACCTGGGGTAGGAGGTTCGCAGCGATCTCGTCAATCCTACGGCCGGGGCGCTCCAGGTCATCGTCGACTTCGCGGTCCGCGACGTCGTAGCAATCGAAGCCGCGGTGGAAGCCGTCACGCTTGCTGAGCAGGCTGTTGCCCACGATTGCCAAGGTCCGGTAGCCCGCGTCCTGGAACGCCTCGCCCAGGGTGGGCGAGTCGTTGAGGGGGATGTCTCGGTAGCTCGTCAGGTAGCGGCCCTGGAGCATCGAGACCATGGAGGGCTTCGTCCAGGACCCTTGCGCGGTCACGTCTTCGAAGACGACTCCGCTACGGGCCAGGGCATCGATGGTCGGGCTTGTCGGGCGCTCACAACCGTAGGGCTCGAGACGATCCGCACGCAGGGTGTCTACGACGAACAGGACCACATCGGGGCGGTCGCCCTCAGCTTGGGCAGGCTCGGCGTGCTGGGTGGAGAGAGGATCGCCGCAGGCAAGGATCGGCAGGAGCGCCACCCAGAGGGGGGGGTGGTGGCGCATGGGAGAGATGCCTCATCCTAACGGTCAGCGTCGATCTGGGGCGAACAAACCCGGATCCGCTCCGGGAGGGAGGCCCCCTCGCCCTTGCGGTGGTCAGCCGGAGACCGGGGCAGCCTCGCCCGTGCGCGCGAGGTTCTCATCCGGTGACCAGACCACCCGGTAGAGGGTGTCGCGCTCGACGGGCACCCGCCCCGCGTCCTGGATCCACTGCATCAGCTCGCGACGCTTCACCTCCTGCGGGGTGCTCGCGCCGGCGTCGTGGTAGATGCGTTCTTCGACCACCGTGCCGTCCACGTCGTCCGCGCCATAGGAGAGCGCGAGCTGGGCGATCGGGATCTCGAGCATGATCCAGTAGGCCTTGATGTGCGGGACGTTGTCGAGCATCAGGCGACCGACGGCGAGCTCGCGCAGCTCGTCGATGGCGGTCGGTCCCGGCAGGTGGGCCCACTCGGTGTTCTCCGGATGGAACGAGAGCGGGATGTAGGTCTGCAGGCCACCGGTCTCGTCCTGCAGGAGGCGCAGGCGATCGAGGTGATCGACTCGCTCCTCGATCGTCTCGATGTGACCGTGCAGCATCGTGCAGTTCGTGCGCAGGCCAGCCTCGTGCACGATGCGCGCCGTGTCGAGCCACTGGTCACCGGTGTTCTTGAGGTGGTAACCCTCCTGGTGCACGCGGTCCGCGAAGATCTCGGCGCCGCCTCCCGGGCAGGACCCCAGGCCAGCCTCGATCAGCTCGGGCAGCACCTCGCGCAGCGGCTTCTTGGCCCGGCGCGCGATCTGCATCAGCTCGATCATGGTGAAGGCCTTCACATGGATCGAAGGCCGCGCCTTCTTCGCCGCGCGCAGGATGTCGAGGTAGTACTCGTAGGGCAGCTTGGGGTAGATGCCCGCCACCATGTGCACCTCGGTCACCGGCTGCTCGAGCTGCTCGGTGATCTTCGACGCGACCACCTCGGGCGACATCACGTAGGCGCCCTCCTGACCCGGGAGTCGCTGGAAGGCGCAGAAGCGGCAGAGCTTGTTGCAGATGTTCGTGTAGTTGATGTGCTGATTGACGTTGAAGTACGCCAGGTCCCCGTGCAGCCGCTCGCGCACGTGGTTCGCCAGCTCACCGACGACGTGAATCTCGGGGCAGCGGTAGAGGGTCACCCCGTCCTCTCGCGAGAGCCGCTCGCTCGCGAGCACCTTCTCGGCGATCTCGCCCAGGCCGGCGACCTTGGCGCGCTCGAGCAGCCGTTCCGTGCTCATCGCGCGGCCTCCTCGCGGCAGCTCGGGCCAGTCACTCCCTCGTGACGCGGATCGACGATGCCGTACCAGGAGTTGCGCTGACGGGGGGTGAAGCCCGCGGCCTCGATCAGGCGCTCGATGCGTTGGATCGACTCGAGGTTGAAGCAACCCGCAGCGGACACCACGTTCTCTTCGAGCATGGTGCCGCCGAAGTCGTTGGCCCCGTAGCGCAGGCTGACCTGGGACATCTTCATGCCCTGGGTGACGTAGCTGGTCTGGACGTTGTCGAAGTTGTCCAGGTAGATGCGGCTGAGGGCCTGGACGCGCAGGTAGACCGCGGGCGTGGTCTTCTCGGGGTAGAGGTGCTCCTCCGGCACGCCGTCCGGCTGCGTGTTCCAGCAAGCGTACGCGGTGAACCCGCCCGTCTCGTCCTGCAGGCAGCGCAGGCGGTCGAGGTGCTCGACCCGCTCGGCCGAGGTCTCGACGTTGCCGAACATCATCGTGGCGCTCGAGCGCAGCCCGGCCTCGTGCACCTTGCGGTGCACGTCGAGCCAGCGGTCGGTGGTCGTCTTCTTGGGCGCGATGATCTTGCGCACCCGCTCGACGAGCATCTCCGCGCCCGCGCCGGGTACCGAGCCCAGGCCGGCCTGCTTCAGGTCGGCGATCACGTCCTCGACCGGACGCTTCTCAACCATGGAGAAGTGATCGAGCTCCGGCGCCGACAGGGCGTGGCAGTTGATCGGCCAGCGCTGCGCGATGTCCTGGATCAGCTCGCACCACCAGTCCGAATGGATGTGGGGGTGATGGCCACCCTGCATCAGGAGCTGCTGACCGCCAAGGTCGACCGTCTCCTGAACCTTCTGGAAGATCTCCTCGCGCGACAGCACGTAGGCCTCGGGGTCCCCGGGCCGGCGGTAGAACGCGCAGAAGCCGCAGTCGGTGATGCAGACGTTGGTCGGGTTGAGGTTGCGGTCGACGATGTAGGTGACCACCGGCGCGGGGTGCTTGCGCGCCCGCACGAGGTCCGCCATGCGGCCCAGGGTCAACAGGTCGGCGTGCTCGTGGAGGAACAGCGCCTCCTCGGCGCTGATGCGCTCTTCGCCCGCGACCTTGTCCTCGAGCCGGCGCAGCTCGACCGCGTCCTCCGCGTGGGCCCGGGAGGCCAGGGGAGCCTGCCAGTCCTGGGGTTTTCGGGGTGCTGCCTCGGAGATCATCGGACACGATTCTAGGTCGCTGGCCCGGGTCCGTCAGCGCATGGAGTACCAAGACATTCCGCCGGCAGGCACGTTCACCTCGAGGGCGACGCGGTGGCGTCGGTCGAGGGGCAGGTCCCTGACTGACCCGCCGGCGTCCGTGACGCGGATCTGGCCCTGAGCGCCCGTGTAGTAGACGTCGAGGTGCAGGATCTCGACGCGGTCCTCGATCGAGGGGTTGTAGACACAGAGCATGCCCCGCTCCGGGAGCCTGGGGTCCGCGTGGAGCAGCCAGTCGAGGCCCCGCCCGTCGGCCCGCCTGCTGGAGCCGTGGACGATCGGCGCCTCGAGCACGTCCCGGTGGGCCTTGTACCAGCGCACCTGGTCGGCCACGAGGTCGCGCACGGCCTCGGTGTCGTAGAGCTGCGGTCCTCGATAGCACGCCTGGACGCCGGCACCGAGGTTGCTCTCGAGCATGCGTCGGTAGTGATCGCCGTGCTGGTCGAGGGGTTCGACCGTCGCCGCCGCCCCGCCGCCGTGGTACTGCGTCAGCGGGACGAACATCCAACCCATGCTCGGGCGCTTGTGGCGCGTGCCGTCGAAGATGTTCTGACGGGTGTGGATTACCTGCTGGGCGCGCGGCAGGGACCAGTTCACCTCGCGGTAGCCCATGCCGCACTTGGTCGAGCCGACCAGGTAGTACCAGTCGGGCGTGTTCAGGTAGATCCCGCGGCCACGGCACCACGAGTAGAACTCCGCGGTGATCGACCACTGCACCCAGCGCGAGTCCTCGACGCCCTTCTGCAGGGGCGGGCGAGCCGCCGCGTCGAGGTTGCCGGGGTAGGGGCCGTCATGCTCGAGCAGATCGAAG
>JAQBVH010000310.1 GCA_027623615.1 Planctomycetota bacterium
TAGGTTCCCACGCCCTGGCGGTGGCCAGGGCTCTGACCGACGCTCGCATGCGGCTCGAGTTCGAGCTGGAATGAGGCCGTCGGGATTCCCAACCCCTGGCCACGTCGCGCGCCGACTCCTTCCGGGGAGCGTCCCATCGGCGTCATCGATTTGTGCGCAGCCGGGGCTGGCCAGAGCGCGCTCCGGGATAGAGCGGTGCCGCCCAGGCGAGCGCTCGCGGGCGCAGCCGCGTCCCACTCAGGATCCGTGGATGTACTGCTCCAGGAAGTCGATGGTGTGGTCCATGTCGGAGATCAACTGCTTCACGACGTCGCCGATGGTGATCATCCCGATCAGGGCGTCGCCTTCGAGCACGGGGAGGTGGCGCACCCGCTTCTCGGTCATGAGCGCCATGCACTCGTCGACGGTTCGGTCAGGGCCGATGTAGAGCACGGGGGCGGTCATCAGTTCGCGCACCGAGGTCTCGCGGGAGGACTTGCCCTTGAGCACGACGTTGCGCGCATAGTCGCGCTCCGAGAACAGGCCCACGACCTGGCCGCCGGAGGTGACCGGCAGGGCGCCAATGTCCTTCTCGGCCATCAGCTCGAGCGCCTCGTAGACGCTGGCGTCGGGGCCGATCTGCCAGACGTCGACCGACTTCTTCCGGAGGATCTCACGGATCTTCGGCACGGCGTGTTCCCTCTCGGGTTGTCGCAGTGGGTTGCCTTGCGCCGGTCCGTGCCGCGGCCCCTCGCCGCGCCCCCCGTCCGGTGCTGGTCCGAATTCTAGTTGCTGCGAGCTGGGCTTCCCCGGTCGCGGCCGCGAATCCGCTGGTCCTGCATCGCAGCGCGGAGGCGGGCCAGGGTCAGCGGGCCGCCCACGCTCAACCCGGTCGCTGGCGGGGCTCACGCCTCTCGCCCTCCGCCTCTCGAACCAGCTTCTTCAGCGCGGCGTCGATCGCCTCCTCGCCCGGATTGCCGATCCACTTGCGTCGGATGATGCCCTCGTGATCGAGGAGGTAGAACGACGGTGTGGGCGGCGAGTTCCACAGACGGCTGACATCCTCTCCGCCGTCGAACGAGCGCCAGTTCAGCCGCTCCCTGACCATCACCGCCTCGAGTTCGCCGGGCTCGTGCGGCCAGGGATTCACGCCGATCAGCGCGAAGGGCCGGCCCTGGAGTCTTGTCACGAGCGACCGCCCGTGGGACCAGGTGGTCCGTCAGGTCAGTCAGTACTCGCTCCAGAAGTACAAGAGCACGACCTTGCCGCGCTGGTCGCTCAGCTTGATCGGCGCTCCCTCCTGATCCACGCCCTGCATGTCCGGCGCGACCTTCCCGATCCCCAGATGGCGCAGCTCGTGCAGCTCGGACTGCGCGCGGGCCGCGACGGTCCCTGGGCCAAGCTCGACGTCGCCGAAGTCCCTCGCGGCGCGTTCGAGGAGGGACTCGATGCGCTGCGCGAGCGCCGGCCCGCCGAGCTCCTGCAGCTCGGGGAGATAGTCCTTCCCGAAGACCAGCTCGTAGCAGGCGGCCAGCTCTGGCCGGTCCTCGAGCAGGCGCAGGGCGCGTTGCCTGTCGTTGAGGGACTGCGCCAGAGACAGGCACGCCAGGCCCCGAACGTGATGGTGTGGGCTCCGCTCGAGCAGCGTGTCGAGGAAGCCCGCGAACTCCAGCCTGTACGCGTGGCGCATCCGGTCGATCACAGGACCCAGCCCTTCGCTCTGCAGGTGTCCCCTCGCCAGGAGCGCCACGATCCGGTCCGCTGTGTCGTCCAGGCATCCCGACGGAGCGCCCGACTCGTTCGTCTCCCAGACGATCTGCGCCGCGGAGTCCGTGGAGCTCAGCGCCTGGATCGCATCACGGACGACCGCCAGCACGATCGGGTCGTCGCGGCACCTCTCCGCCAGGTCGACGAACTTGCGGGGATACGTTGCGAGCAGCTCGACGGCCGCGCTGCGCTCCAGGTCCGTCGTGGCCCCGCGCAGCCCGCCGCTCACGGGCAGATAGTCGCCCTGGAGCTGCGCGAATTCCTGCGCGAGCGTGGTCCTTGCGGGCTCTTGAGCCGATCCCGAGGACACGCTCGTGAGCAGGCACGCCGATGCGATCAGGCAGATCATGGGCTGCATTCGTACCACGGCGGGGGACCGGCGCGACCCGGGAACCGGCGGGGGTAGCAGCCGATCAGGCCCAGGCCTGCCCTGGGAGTGTTCGTCGCCCAGGTCGCAGCCATGCTGTCGTGTCGGCGCCACCCAGCCCTTGTTGACGCCTGCGGCCTCCCGCAGCCAAGCTACCGGCGCCTTGGGGGGAGCTCGACATTCGTGTTCCCTCCCAAGCCGGAGCGAACCCCATGCCATCGCACTCCCACCGATCCCGCAGCTTCGGCTTCCTCTGCATCAGTCCACTCCTCATCGCAATCGTCGCAGGCCTCGGACCAATGGGCGTGCCCGGCACGGTCCAGTACGCGTGTGCGCTCGTCCTGATCGCCACGATCTTGTTCGCGGCGTGGACGCTCGGTGCGCGGGCGCTGCGAACCGACGCGCCGGAGCGTCGCCGGCTCGCCGCAGCCGGCGGCCTGCTCGTCACGGTCTTGGCCGCGATCACCATCTTCGCTGTCATGGGCCGCCCCAGCTGGCGACCTTGGCGGAGAACCAGGCTCGCTACGTCTTGCTGCTCCTCGGCGCCATCGCGACGGTTTGCGCGCTGATCGTCCTGCGCGAGGCCCTGGCCCAAGCCGGCGAGCGCTTCCACTCCACGTTGGGCTTCGCAGCGATCCTGATCGCCAGCCCGCTGTACGTCCTCTTCACGGCCATGCAGCTGCTCGAGTACCGCGTCCTGGAGAGCGTCGCCTCTGAAGACCTGCCACCCGAACTCGCACTGATGGACGAGCTCTCCCTGATCCTGCTCTTCTTCGGCGCGGGCTTGACCTACCTGGCGACGGCGGCCTTTGCGGTCGCCTTGGAGCGGGTCCACTGGATCGGACGAACGGCGAGCCGCGTCTACCTGACCCTCAGCCTCCTCGCGGTCGCCGGGGTTGGCCTGCGGGTCACCGAGGCGCTCACGTCGGCGCAGAGCCCACTGTGGGGCTACGAGCACTGGACCAGCTTGCCGGGCTTCATCCTGATGATCCCGGCCATGCCATGGGTCATGCCGTGCCTGCTCGGTTTCACGCTCCTACGCCTCGCAGGAGAGGAACCGGCCCACGAAGCGGCGTGACGACCTGGCCCCGTAGGGTTCGACTCCCGCTCTCCTCCCCCATCCAGCTCGCGTAGCTCCGCGAAGCTCGACGCCGCGTTCGGCGCCGACGAGCGCGCCATCTCCGGAGGCGAGGGGTACACCCACGTGTCTTGGGCCCGCAGCGGGTCGATGGTCGCGATCACTGCCTTCGCCGGGCCCACCGAGCAGGCGCTGGGCTCCGCTCCAGGGGAGCGGACCGGGCGTGCTTGCTTCTGCAACTCGGAGCGCCTACGTCGTGGATTCGCTTGCTCCCTCGGCGCCTTGGCCTTGGGTGCTCGCGAGGGGCCGCGGTACCCTCTGGTGGAGACCACCTGCGATGGTCTGCGGCTCTCCATCACATCACCTCCCCCCCATGCATCGAGACGCCTTCCTCTCGGACAGCTGCCCGCCGATGGGCATCTACGAGACCCTCTACGCCTTCCGGGACAGCTTCGGTCAGTTCATGGGAACCGAGGGCACGCACCCCTGGTCCCAGGGCTTCCCCCTGACGACGCAGCTGGAGGGTGGCCCTCCGCTGCCGAGCAGCGTCGAGGTGAGCTGGGAGGACCGGTTCTATCCGAAGGCCTGGGGGCACCCTCGCCTGCGCGAGGCGATCGCCGCCCACTACAACGACTTCTACGGCTCGAGCATCGCTCCCGAGAACGTCATGGTCTTCGCCGGCGGCCGACCCGGCCTCTTCGCCGTGCTCGCCTTCCTGAAGGAGCACGTCCAGGTGCGCATCGCGAACGCCGAGTGGCCGGCGTACCTCGACCTCCTGACGCAGACGGAGACCAACTGGCAGGTCGTTCCGTCGAACGCGGAGAACGGCTTCCACCCGCCCAACTCGGCGTACTTCCAGCGCGATGGGCTCAACGCCAGGACCCACCTGTTGCCCGTCATCTCCAACCCGGGGAACCCGACCGGCCACACGCGCGTGGACGCCGAGCTCGAGGAGCTGATGGCGCTGGCCGAGCAGCCGAAGTGCGGCATCCTGCTCGACGAGGCCTACGAGATGTTCCACCACTCCCGGGGTGTGAGCGGCATGCGCTACGTCCAGGACCTCGACAACAGCAACGTGTTCCTGGCGGGCGCCTGCACCAAGGGGCTGCAATGCCCCGGCATCCGCGTCGGCTGGATCGTCGCCAGCAAGCACAACATCGAGGTGCTCTCCAACTTCTCGAGCTTCGGCATGGGCGGCGTGAGCCACCCCTCCCAGCTCTATGCGGTCGAGCTGCTCGAGCGTGGGCGCGTGGCGCAGGCACGCCAGGCGGTCGACGACCACTACAGCATGCAGCGCGCGCGCTACGGCGCAGCCTTCGAGGACATGGGGCTACGTGTGGCCACCGGTGACGGGGGCTTCTACCACTGGCTGCAGCTGCCCGAGGGCCTGAACGCGCGCGAGCTGAACCAGCGACTGTTCAAGCACGGCGCTGCCATCCTCGAGGGCACCGACTGCGACATGGCGCGTCCGCACGCGAAGGACCCGGAGTACGTCTCCCCGTACGCCTCCTGGTTCCGCTTCTCCTTCGGGCCCCTGCTGCCCGAGACCTTCGAGAGCGACGTGGCGATCCTGCGGCAGGTGCTGGAGGAGTACCGCGCCGATGTGCGATCGGGGAGCTGACCCCATTTCCTCCGAGCTGGACAGGGCAGGCAGCCAGTCTGATCGAGGAGCTACGTTGCATCTCGACGAGGACGGCCCATTCCTCGTTCGGCAGGCTGCCCCGCTGATCCAGCTGCTCCGTCAGCTTCACTCCGGGGCTACCTCGGGCCGAATCCCGAGGTCGTCGAGTCGCACCTCCTCTCCGTCGCCCGCGAAGCGGAAGTGCACGGCGTGCCACGCGCGCTTCTCGGACTTCACGAGCACGACCCACTTCCCGTCGCT
>JAQBVH010000311.1 GCA_027623615.1 Planctomycetota bacterium
GGGGTCTCGATCTCGGGCACCCGCCTCTATGGTCGTGCCCATGCACCTCGATCGACGCACCCTCCTCGGCGCCGGCGCAGGCCTGGCGCTGACCGGCATCACCTCGTCCGCTCCCCACCGCGCGGGCTCCCTGCGCGTGATTGTCTACAACGTCCACGCCTTTGGACCCGTCGCGGAGACGGACGAAGGCAAGCAGCTCGCCGGCCGCGTGCGCGAGAACCTCGTCGAGCACTACGCGCTCGAACTCGGGCTCTACCGCCCGGACGTCCTCTGCCTCCAGGAGGCCACCAGCGCGGAGCGTGTGGCCACGCTCGCGAAGCGCCTCGGCATGCACCATCGCTACTTCCCCGGCGGGGCCAGGAACGACGACGGGAGCGTCCACCCGATGTTCAACGGCGCGATCCTCTCGCGGCTGCCGATCCTCGAGTCGCAGGACTGCCCCTCCCCTTCCGCGCAGGCCGACCGCAAGCAGATCTTCTCGCGCCACCTCGGGCGCGCGCTGATCGACACGGGCAAGGAGGGCTTCGGGCCGGTGACGGTGATCGGGGCCCACATGTTGCCGGCCTGGGAGAACACGACCTCGATCCGCGAGGCCGAGATCGCCGCCCTGGGCGAGGTGACCGCCGACGACCGCTCGGCCGGCCGGTCCATCCTCGTGCTCGGCGACATGAACCACACCCCCGAAATGCCCGAGTACGCCGGCTGGAAGACGATCGGCCTGACGGACTGCGCGGTGGCGCAGGGCGAGGGCTCGCTGCACACGCACCCGAGCCTGCGGCCGAGCCAGCGCATCGACTACGTCTTCGCGGCCGGGCCGATCCTCGAGCATCTCTCGAGCTGCCGCACCCTGGCCGAGGGGCGCTTCCGCCAGCACGCGGGGGGGCCCGAGGTGCGCGGCAGCTTTGCGTTGAGTGACCACATGCCCGTGATGGCGACCTTCGGGAAGTGAAGCCGCGGGTACCCTCGGGGCATGCTTCGCACGACCGCCTCCCTGCTCTGCCTGTCCGTCGTCGTCGGCCTCGCCTGCGCCCTGCCCCGCACGGGCGAAGAGCCTGCACCGCAGGTCGACCGACCGAACATCCTGTTCATCCTCGCCGACGACCAGTCGCCGTTCGACCTCCCGGTCTACGACCCCGCCTCCCGCTTGAACGCGCCGGTCCTCGCCCAGCTCGCGGCAGACGGGATGACGATCGACGGGGCGTACCACATGGGCTCCTGGTCGGGAGCGGTGTGCACGCCCTCGCGCCACATGGTCATGAGCGGGCGCACGGTCTGGCACCTGCCGCGCAACGGCATCAAGGGCGTGCAGCACAACCCCCTCTGCCCCGAGGACCTGCCCGAGCACACCCTCGCGGCGGTCTTCAATCGCGCCGGCTACGACACCATGCGCACCTGCAAGAAGGGCAACAGCTACGCGGCGGCCAACGCGCAGTTCACCGTCGTGCGCGACGCGACCATGCGCAAGGCCTCGGCGGAGGAGGGTAGCGCCTGGCACGCGCAGCAGGTCCTCGACTACCTCGCAGAGCGCGAGGCGAGCGGCGACGAGGACCCGTTCTTCATCTACCTCGGCTTCTCGCACCCGCACGATCCGCGCTGGGCCTCCGAGGAGCTGCTCGCGCACTACGGCGCGGTCAACGAGCTCGACACCCTGAACCCGAACCCGGACGCGCCGCCCCTGCCCGCCAACTGGCTGCCCGCCCACCCCTTCCACGACGGGCAGCCCGGCCTGCGCGACGAGGTCAACGTGCAGGGCGTCAAGCAGAGGCGCGACCCGGCCACGATCCGCAACGAGATCGGCCGTCAGCTCGCCTGCAGCGAGAACATCGACATCCAGATCGGTCGCGTGCTCGCCAAGCTCGACGCCACGGGTGAGCTCGCCAGCACCTACGTGATCTACAGCGCGGACCACGGCATGGCCATCGGCCGCCACGGCCTGCAGGGCAAGCAGAACCTCTACGAGCACACCTGGCGCGTGCCGCTGATCGTCAAGGGCCCGGGCATCGCGGCGGGCACCCGCGCGCAAGGCAACGTGTACCTGCTCGACCTGCTCGCGACCTTCTGTGACCTCTCGGGGGTCGAGGCCCCGGCCACGAACGAGGGCTCGAGCTTCGCCCCCGTCCTGCGCGGCGAGCGCGAGACGATCCGCGACGTGCTCTACGGCGTCTACGCCGGCGGCACGAAGCCCGGCATGCGCTGCGTGCGCAAGGGCGACTGGAAGCTGATCAAATACGACGCCCTCGACGGGCGCGTGCGCGAGACCCAGCTCTTCAACCTGGCCGAGAACCCCAGCGAGTTCCTCCCCCAGCACTACGTCGCGCCGGTGGTCGCCCTGACCGGCGTCGCGCCGACTCGCGAGCAGACCGACCTGGCGGAGGACCCGCGCTACGCGGTGAAGCTGGCCGAGATGGAAGCGCTGCTGCTGTCCGAGATGCTGCGGCTCGACGATCCGTACCGACTCTGGGATCAGGAGGAATAGCGGTCCGTGATGAAACAGCTTTCGTCACGGTCTGGTGCGCCGTGGTCCTGGGTGGTCACGCGACTCCTCTGCGAGTCTCGGAGGAGGCGCAACGCCGCAGCGCGCCCGTACGGGCCGATCGATATGCCGCATAAGAGTGAATCACACCACTAGATGCTAGAGCGCGTCGCGGCTGGCGCATAGGTCGTCGAGCAGCCGCGCGACGGATCCCTCGACCGAGGGGGAGTCCGCGTCCGCGCTGAAGTCGCGCACCCCGTGGACGAAGTCCGCGATCTCGCTCGGGAGCGTGCTCCAGCCCTCCCGCTCGGTCCACCCCACCCGCAGGGTGACCGCCTCGCCCTGCCGCGCGACCTGGACGCAGGACATGCACTGGTCGAAGTAGCCGAAGGGCAGGTGCAGGACCGCGTCGAGCTCGAGCTGCTCCACGGCCTCGATCCACTGATCCAGGAGGCGTCGCAGCTGCCGGCCGACCTTGCCCCGGTCCTCGACCCCAGGCTCCACCCCGGGGTCGAGGGCCAGGTAGTAACCGTCCCCGAGGTACGACGCCCCGCCGAGGGTCAGTCGCAGGTCCTCGTGGATGCCCTCCACGGCCAGGTGCTCGACGCGGATCAATGCTGCAGGGTCCTCACCGAGGCGAAGTACGCGCCGTGCTCTTTTCCATCGGGTCGGCGCAGGGTCGTCAGCAGGTCTACCGGTCCCTCGGGCAGCTCGACGCGGAAGGCCGCGTGGGTCGCCGCGGGCTCGATCCTCAGGTCCTGGGTGAGCTCACCCATCGCGATCGTCGCGTGGACCATGTCCATCGCCCGCTCGAGGTGCGCCGGCCAGCGGTAGAGGGTCACCTCGTAGCGCCCGGCCTGCGCCACCTCGAGCGCCCAGGGCCCGTTGCCCAGGTAGCCGCTGCGCACGTGGTTCTGGTGCCAGGGCGTGCCTTGATCCTCCGTGTGCCAGTCGTGCGACATCAGCGCGACCGGGTCCTCGACGTCGCCCACGCGGATGCGCACCTTCTCGTCGAGGACACTCCCGAACGAGTCCCACCAGCCCTCGTACGCGCCGCGCAGGGACGCGACGAGCTCGGGGTGCTCCCCGGCCACGTCGGTGGCCTGGCCCGGGTCGGCGAGGACGTCGTACAGCTCCGCGCCATTGATGAGCCGCCAGCGCTGGGTCATCACCGCGCACTTGCGCCAGGGCCGCGGGTACTCGATGCGCTGGGAGTGCACGAACAGGGTCCGCTGGGCGAGGCCATGCTCCTCCCCGCGCAGAACGGGCGCGAGGCTCGCGCCGTCGAGCGGGCGCTGACCAGCGGGTGCTGCGCCGGCCAGGTCCGCGAGGGTCGGCAGCACGTCGACGTGTGCGGCCAGCAGGTCGATGTCGCGCGGCGCGCCGAGCTTGCCAGCGGGCCAGTGAACGAAGAACGGAACGCGGTGCCCGCCCTCGTACTCCGAGCCCTTCTTGCCGCGCATGCCCGCGTTGAACCCCGGCCACCTGCCGCTCTCGAGCTCCGCCCTCGTCGGCTGGTCCCCCGCCGCCGTGCCGTTGTCGGTCATGAAGACGAGCACGGTGTTCTCGGCCAGGCCCAGCTCCTCGAGCCGCGCGCGCAGCGCGCCGACGTTGTCGTCGATGTTCTCGATCATCCCGTGGAACTTCGCCATCGTCCCCCCCAGTCCGGCGTCGACGTAGGGCTGGGAGTAGGACTCGTCCACGAGGAAGGGCCCGTGGGGCGCGTTGGTCGACAGGTACGCGAAGAAGGGCCGCTCGTCGTCGGCCTCGACGAACTCGAGCGCCTCGTCGAACCAGACGTCGGTGCAGTACCCCGCGAACGGCCGCCACTCGCCGTTCACCTCGTAGGTGTCGTCGAAGTAGTCGTTGTCCCAGTAGTCCGGCCCCTGCCCGACGCCGCCGCCGTGGTGCCAGACCACGTGCTCGAAGCCCTGGTCCTGGGGCCGGCTCGGGCAGTTGTCGCCGAGGTGCCACTTGCCGAACATCCCCGTGCGGTAGCCCGCCTCCTGGAACATCTCGGCCAGGGTGCGCTCGCTCGGGTCGAGCAGGGAGCGCCCCATGATCGTGTGCCAGACCCCGGTGCGCGTGGAGTAGCGCCCGGTCATCAGCGCGCTGCGCGTCGGCGAGCAGGTCGGGTCCACGTGAAAGTTGGTGAAGCGCACGGACTCCCCGTGGAGCTGATCGAGGTGCGGCGTGCGGATCTTCCCGTTGCCGTGCACGGCCAGGTCACCGTAGCCCTGGTCGTCGGTGATGATCACCAGGACGTTGGGGCGCGCCGTGTCCTCCGCGGCGTGACGGACGCCGGTCTGTGCGCAGGCGACGGCCAGGTGGGCGAGGGCGAGGACGGGCAGCGAGCGAGGCGCGGAGATCATGCGGGCAGTGTAGGTTGCCCCGCACCTCCCCCGGGTGACCAGGCAATGCAGGCGGCGCGGGGCCTTGCCCGCCCTCGCCCCACCCGTCACCCTCCCCCCATGCCCCTCCCCGAACGACTCCACGGCTGGAAGGAGCCCGGCGTGGCCGAGGCCTATGACCGCCGGCGCTTCGCGGGCGCGGGGGGGCGTCGCAAGCAGCGGTGTGACG
>JAQBVH010000312.1 GCA_027623615.1 Planctomycetota bacterium
GGTCCAGGTGTTGGTGGTGACGTGTAACGGGCCAGCGTCACGGACGGGGGAAATGACCTTCTGGGCCGAGATCTGCTGCTGAGCAGACGAGGTGGCACAGAGGACCACGGCCGAAGCCGCGATAAGCGAGGAACGAAGCATTAACAATCTCCAAAGAGGATTGAGGGCGAGGAGAGAACCGTACCTAAGGTATACACCCCCGGCAGGGAGCCGTCAAAGGCTTCGCCACGGTGGCGGGCCTCTTCGGTCTCTCCGTAGGGAGCCGGAGACAGTAGGACGGGCGGCCGGGTGGCCGGGTTCCGACGAACTTGTCTCCGCTGAACTCGGGACTCCAGCCGCGTGGTGGGAAAACTAGAAGTTGCTTTGGTCCCCGCGGCCCACCCCGAGACGCTCTCCGTTCGAGGCATCGAACCAGTGCAGGTCCCGTGCCCGGAAGGCCACGGAGATCGTCGTCCCGACCGCGCTGGACGCGCCGCCAGGCAGGGTCAGACGCAACGACTGTCCCTCGATGGGACAGGTCAGCAGGGTGCGGTTGCCGAGGGCTTCGACCTCACGGATGGCGAGCTCGAGGCCGGCATCTTTTTCGAGCACGACCTCTTCGGGACGGATTCCGAGGATCACCGGGCCGCTCACGGGCGCGCCACGGATCTCGAGAGGACCGAGTCGGAACACACCTCCCTCCGCCCTGCCCTCGAGCAGGTTCATGGCCGGCGCTCCGATGAAGCCGGCCACGAACCGGGAGCTCGGGCGAGCGTACACCTCCAGTGGTGCGCCAGACTGAAGCACCTCGCCGCCGTCGAGCACGACGATGCGCGATCCGAGGGTCATCGCCTCGGCCTGGTCGTGGGTCACATATAGAGTCGTGATGCCCAGGCGTCGGTGCAGCGCCTTCAACTCCGAGCGCAGGTCCTCCCGCAGCTGCGCGTCCAGGTTGGACAGCGGCTCGTCGAACAGGAACACCTTGGGCTCGCGCACGATCGCACGGCCAACGGCGACGCGCTGCATCTGTCCGCCCGAGAGCTGCGCGGGCTTGCGGTCGAGGAGCTCGGACAGTCCAAGGGACTCCGCGACCCTGCGCACGCGGGCCTCGGTCTCGGCCTTCGACACTCCGGCGTTGCGCAGGGGGAACCCGAGGTTGCGACGCACGCTCATGTGCGGGTAGAGAGCGTAGTTCTGGAACACCATGGCCACGTCCCGCTCGCCGGGTTCCCGATCGTCCACGCGCGCGCCGTCGATCCAGACCTCCCCCGCGCTGGCCTCGACCAGTCCCGCGACGATGCGCAGGAGGGTGGACTTGCCGCAGCCCGAAGGTCCCACCAGGACGACGAACTCGCCCGCGAAGACCTCGAGGTCGATGGCGGACAGGACCTCGGCGCCGCCGGGGTAGCGTTTCGAGACGCCGCGTAGGGAGAGGGTCGCCATCAGTGCTTCGACGCGGCGGTGCGGATCCCGCCGAGGAACAGTCGCTGGGCCAGGAAGTAGACGAGCAGGCAGGGCGCGATGACCACCCCCGTGGCCGCCATCATCAGCTCGACCGCCGTGTTGTAGGTCTGGTGGAAGCCGGCCAGCGCCAGGGTCAGGGTGCGATTCTCCGAGGAGAGCAGGTAGATCAGCGGCGCCCAGAAGTCGTTCCAGGTCGCGAGGAAGGTGAGCACCCCCACCGTGACGAGCATCGGCCGTACCAGGGGAAGGCACACGCGCCAGTAGGTCTTCCAGGGCGAGCAACCATCGAGGCGCGCCGCTTCGGTCAGCTCCGCCGGCAGGGAGAGGAAGGCTTGCCGGAACAAGAACACGAAGAAGGGCGCGCCGCCGAGCACGGTGGGCAGGATCAAGGGCGCGAACGTGTCGACCAGGCCGAGCCAGCGGAACAGCAGGAAGCGCGGGATCGCGCTGACCTGCTCGGGCAGGAGCATCGTCGCGAGCACGAGCAGGAAGAGACCGTCCCGGCCCCGGAACTCCAGCCGGGCAAAGGCATAGCCCGCGAGCGAACAGCAGATCAGCTGGCAGGCGATGCAGAGCAGGGTTCTTCAGGAGGCGCGGAAAGTCCCCCATCGAGTGGAGGGCGCGCGCGTAGTTCTCGAACGCCGCCCCCGCGACGACGCGCCCGTCCTCGTCGGTCTGGCGCTCCTCGAGCAGGGCGCCCGGCCCGTCCTGCAGGCCACGACCCTCGGGGTGTAGCGACACCTCGAGCACGAACAGGAGCGGCACGACGAACAGCAGCCCCACGAGCAGGGTGGCGACGGCCTTCACGAGGTGTAGCTCCGCGACGCGTCGTGCACCCAACGCTTCGAGGTCCGCAGCAAGACCAGCGACAGCACGCCGAGCAGCGCGAACAACACCCAGGCGATCGCCGAGGCGTAGCCCATGTCGAGGTGCCGGAAGCCGCTCTCGTACAGGTACAGCACGAGGAAGCGTGAGCTGTCCCCCGGCCCACCCTGGGTCATCACGTAGGGCTGGGCAAACACCTGGAAGGCCGCGATCACGCCCGTGATCAGGTTGAAGAGGATCACCGGAGTGAGCTGGGGCACGATCACGTGTACGAGCCGGCGCCAGGCACCCGCGCCGTCGAGCCGCGCTGCTTCCTCGAGGGCCGGGTCGATCGCCTTGAGGGCCGCGAGGAAGACCAGCATCTGGGTGCCCACCGCCCAGAGGCTCATCAACACGAACGCGGGCAGCACGAGCCCCGGCTCCTTGAGCCAACGTGGCGCGCCGAGGCCGAGGCCGGAGAGGGCGCCGTTGAGCAGCCCCTCGTCGTCGAGCAGGTAGCGCCAGACCGCCGCGACGATGACCGGCGACAGGACGGCGGGCAGGTAGACCGCGGTGCGCACACCGCTGGCGAAGGAGGACTCCGCTCGGAGCAGCAGCGCCAGGCCGAGGGCGAGCACGAGCGACAGCGGCACCGAAAGCAGCGCGTAGAGCGTGGTCGCGCGCAGGGAGGTGACGAAGGTCGCGTCGCCGGGCAGGCGCCCGTAGTTCTCCGTCCCGACCCAGGCCAGATCCCCGAAGGGGCGCAGGGGAGACCACTCGCAGAAGGAGAGGACGAGCGACACGACCGCGGGTCCGAACAGAAAGTGCAGGAAGCCGATCCCCCACAGGCAAAGGAACCCGCCGGCGGCGCGCTCCTCGCGCAGGCCCAAGCGGCCAGGCGCGGGGCCGCGCCGCAGGAGCAACGTCCCGACGAGCAGGAGCAGGCTGAGGGCGAGCGCGGCCTGCATCACGAAGCCCGGCAAGCGGCCACGACCCCGGCGCGCCCGCTCCTGGGCGAGGTAGGCGTCCGCCTTCCGCGCCATGCGCGCCGCGGCATCAGCGGGAGCGACGTCGCCGGAGAGGAGCACGCCCTCGAGCTCCGCCTGGCACAGGCTCTCGATCTTGCGCCAGTTCGAGAGCGTGGGCAGGAAGCGCGCGTCAGCGAGCACGTCGAAGAAGACGTCGATCGAGGCCGGCGGCACGCCCGGGTTGCGCACGGCGTCGGAGCGCGCGGCCTCGATCAGGCCGGGCAGGCCGTTGCCGATCTCACCCATGCAGGTCTGGTAGCGCAGGCTGCCCACGACCTCGGTCAGGTAGGCGTAGGCCAGGTCCGGATGACGCGCCGTGCGCGGCACGACGTAGCAGCCCATCGCCACCGCGGTCGCTGCGCGGCGATGGCGCGGCAGGGGCAGCACGTCCCACTCGAACTCCTCGATGTCGCGGAAGCGGAAACGCTCCCAATAACCGACCGGCCCGTAGAACGCCGTGCGTCCGGCCTGGAACAGGCCCTGCTTGAGCTGGTTCGCGAAGCTGCCGTCGTCCGAGGCGAGGTGCTCGACGTGCAGCAATCGATGCAGGAAGGTCAGGGCCTCGATCACCTCCGGCTCACCCAGGCGCGAGCTCTGGCCGTCCTCCGCGAGCAGCTCGCCGCCTGCCTGCCAGAGCCAGGGCGACACGGCCTGCAGCCACTGGGTCAGCGAGATGCCGAACTGGTCGTTGCGCCCGTCACCATCGAGGTCGCGCGTGACCCGGCGGCAGATGTCCTCGAGGTCCTGCCAGGTCCAGTCGTCGGGCGGCCGCGCGACTCCCTCGCGCGCGAGCAGGCTCTCGTTCACGTACATCACGTAGGGCGTGAACGTCTGGGGCAGGCCGTACAGGCCCCCCTCCCCGTCGCGCAGCGCGGCGAGGCACAGCGCGAACCAGGCGGCCGGGTCCCACGCCTCGTCGGCCGCGAAGTACGGCTGCAGGTCGAGCAGCGCACCCTCCTGCACGAAGGCCGCCAGCTCGGTGATGTCGATGCGCGTCAGGTCGAGGGGCAGGTCGCCGGCCAGGCAGAACTTGACCTTGTCCTGGGTGCCTGCGGCCCCTCCCAGCGACAGCACCTCGACCCGCACCGGATCCCCGGCGGCGGCGTGGCGCGCCTCGAACTCGGCCGTGAGCCCGTGGAGCAGCTCCCAGGACTCGACCAGCAGCGCGTCCTCGACCATGACGTGCAGCACCCGCTCCTGGGCGACCGCCCCGGCGACCGGGGCCGCCGCCAGGGTCGCGAGCACGAGCGCCTTCCAGGCCATCCATCCTCTCGCTAGGGTCTGCACGCGATGCGCATCCTAGCGACCGACGACCTCCCGCACCTCTCGAGGCCCGACGACGACGGCTACGTCGAGGCGGTCGGCGAGCGCATGGCGCTGCTCGGGCGCGAAGAGCTCGAGTGCTGGATGTGGCCCTTGAAGCTCTTCGAGGACCTGACCTTCGAGCTGCACGAGGGCGAGCGCACGATCCCCCTCGGGCCGCGCACGGTGCACGTGGTCCCCGAGGGACTCGGGCTCGTATGGGCGGCGGCCGGCCTGACGGTCGAGGCCTTCGCGGCGCGGGACCTGCGCGGGCTCGTGCTGCTCGTGAGCCTCGAGCGCGAGGCGGCGGCGGAGGTGGTGCTGCGCTTCCGCCCGGCGCTGCGGCCCATGTGGCCCGCCGGACTCGGGGGCCAGGTGAGCGGGCGCGACGACACGACCGGCGCGCTCCTGTTGACCGAGGAGCTCGGCCGCTTCGCCGCGCTGATCGGTTCACCCGAGGCGGACGAGCTCG
>JAQBVH010000313.1 GCA_027623615.1 Planctomycetota bacterium
ACCGGGCTGGCGCGCCCTCGCCACCGAGGACGGCGGCGAGGTCGACCTCGCAGCCATGGCCGACGCGCTGGCTGGCAGGGACGTCGTGTTCCTCGGGGAGGAGCACGACAACGGCATCGGTCACGGGCTGCAGCTCGAGCTGACCAAGCTCCTGGCGGCACGCCGTGAGGTGGTCGTGTCGCTCGAGATGTTCGAGAGGGACGGGCAGGAGGCCCTGAACCTCTACCTGTGGGGCACGATCGACGAGACGGAGTTCCTCGAGCGCTCGCGCCCCTGGAAGAACTACGCCGAGCACTACCGCGGCGTGATCGAGTTCGCGAAGGCCGAGGGCCTGCACGTCGTCGCGGCGAACTGCTACCGCCCGCTCGCGTCCCGGGTCTCCAAGGAAGGGCGCTGGTCGGTCCACGGCGAGCCGTGGGCGGCGCAGCAGGTCAACGCCGGTCCGGGCGCGTACCGGGACAAGTTCGTCGCGGCGATGGGCGACCACGCCGCCGACATGGGCAGCCAGCTCGACCAGTTCTTTGAGTCCCAGTGCATCAAGGACGACACGATGGCCGAGAGCATCGCGCGGGTCTTCGCCGGGGAGCAGCGCCCGCTGGTTGTGCACTGGAACGGGCGCTTCCACTCCGACGAGGGCCTGGGCACGGTCGAGCGCCTGCTCGCGCGGGTGCCGGACCTGTCGATCGGAATCGTGACGATGATCTCGGGCGACAACCGCCGCCGGGAGCTGACCGACGCGGAGCGCGGGCTGGCGGACTACGTCTGGCTCGTCCCGGCGACGCGCTGAGTCACTCGGGCAAGCGCACCCGCAGGGTGCCGCTGCCGGGCCCCCACCAGACCTGGGTCGCGTCCTCCTCCTCTGCGCCGCGCGGCCAGATGCGGATGTTGCCCGGGGGCAGTTCGAGCTCGAGCCCTTCGTCCTCGGCGCGTAGGCTCCAGCGAGCTGCGTCCCCGTGCCGGAGGTAGAAGCGTCCCTCGTAGGGCTCGCCCTGCCCATCGAGCACGAGCAGTCGACGCTTGTGCAGGTTGAAGCTGATCTCGCGCGTGGTCCGCTCGCCCGCGCGCACGGTCAGCGGTACGGGATCGGTGTACACCCAGCGGCGGCGGATCTCCCACACCTCGAACGTGTAGGTGCCGGCCGGCACCTCGAGCCGTCCGCTACCACCGACGAGCGGGGTGCGCCCCTCGATGCGTTGCAGCTCGGGGAGCTTGAGGTTTGCCTGGCGCAGCCCACCTGGAACGCGCAGGGCCACGTCGATGAAGGCTGGGAAGCTGTCCTCGAGGTCGATCGTGTGGGGCTCGTTCGGTCCCGCGACCACGTTGGTGCGCAGGAACGACACGTACTCCCCTGCGCGCCAGAGGAAGAGCTCGGTCTTCCCGACGCGGAGGGGTCCGGCAGCGAAGCTGCCGTCCGCCGCGGGTCCCGAACGTCGCCGCATCGGTCCTCACCACGTACTGGGTCGGGTCGAGACCCGCGGGCAGCTGCACCGTTCCGCGCAGCCAACCGACGTCGGGCGCACGCAGGGCCCCGTCGCTGGTTCCGTCGTGGTGATAGGTGTAGTTCTCGACGATGCCGTGCCCCCAATCGACCTGGAGGTCAGTGTTCGTGTTGGCCGCGACGTCGATGAGGAGGCGCCCGTCCCCGGAGAGTTGCTTGATACTCTGGTCCCAGCGCGCGGACATCGATCGGCTCTGGATGCGCACGACGGCGCCGGCCAGGGGCAGCCCGCCCGCGCCTGATTGAAAGGTAACCTCGCGCCGCTCGGGCTTGTGGAAGACCACTTCGCGCCGCTGCACGCCCTCCTCCAGCACGCCCAGGAATTCGTGATGGGTCAGGTACCCGTCCGGCGTGAGGAACAGGTCAGCCCCCGAGCGCTCGAGGAAGGAGGCCACGCGCAGCGGCCCCTTGCGCGGATCCCATTCGCCCTGGATCCCGCCCTGGACAGCGGTCGGTTGGAACCCGCTGCGCGGGTCGTGCATGCGCACGAGCGCGGGGACCGGGTCACCCTCGGGAGTAAGCGCGGTGAACTCGAGCACCTTCGCCGGCCTCCAGCGCACGACCACCCGACCGGCGTCGCAGGCATGGCGACGGTCCGGGTTCTCTAGCTCGGCCCCGGGCAAGAAGAAGCGGACCGTCCCGGGGGGGAGGTTCTCGAAGCGGTAGACACCGAGGTTCGGGAGCGCATGCACCCCCCCGCCGCCTTCGACCACCGCAACGAGCGAAGGCAAGCCAAGGACGAGCAGGTTCGGATCGGCGCAGACGAGCGAGACCTCGAGCACGGAGGGCGGGGTCACGCCGTACTCGAGATACAGCTCCCGCCCCGGCTCGACGAGCAGGTCCTTGCCATGGAACGGAAACGGATCCTCCTCCTCGGTCGCGGTCAGGATGTACAGTCCGGGGGGCACATCGAGAAAGCGGAACTCCCCCGTGGCCGGATCGATGCCACCCTCGACGACATGGAATGGATGGGTGAACTCATCGTTCTCGTCGTCGGTCGTGCTGGACGCGAGCCGGACCACGAAGCCGGCGACGATCTGATCCCCCTCGCCGTCGATCAAGCGACCAACGACCGATCCGCCAGGGCAAATCAACAGATCACCGAGGTCCGCCCCTCGGCGCGGGTACGCGTCGAAAGTCCTCACGCGACCCGTCGCGGTCTTCACCTCGAAGAGGAACGGAGTGCGCGTCACGACCCGCAGCTCGAAGCGCCCCTCGCGATCGCTGATCGCGGGGTTGTTGGCCTGGTCCGCCTCGATGGTCGCGCCGACCACCGGGGCGTGGTCGAGATCCACCAGTCGGCCGGTCATGACGATCGGCTCCTGGCTCCACGCGGCGGACGTGGCTACGAGGAGGAGCAGCAGGAGAATCAGCGCTCTCATCGTCCCCCCATCGTCACGACCACGGGCTCCTCGCCCGCGCCCCATTCCAGGACGTACCCGAAGTCCGGACGGCTGCCGAGGGGCCAGAGGGTCACCGGTCCAGGCGGCAGGCACGGCGTCCAGCGACCCTGGTCGTCCGTCGCGCGGATTCGGCTGTTGCGCGGCGGGTCGCCCCAGCCAACGCAGAAGGAGAAGTCCGACAGCGCCTTGCCGTCCGCGTCGCGCAGGATCACCTCGCGCGCGACGCGCCCGAGCTCGAACTCCTGCGCGCTGGTGGCGCCGGACTCCACGCTGATCTTCCTGGACGCCGCCCATTCGAGGCCTGCGTCGGTGTCTGTGACCGTCACCGTGTAGCAGCCGGGCGGGACGTCCTCGAGGCGTGTGCGACCGTGCTCATCGACAGCTCGTTCGAAGACCGCGCCCTGGGGATGGGTCAGGACGAGGACGATCGTCGACGCCGGCTCGCCGCCGTCGACGACCGTCAGGTCGAGGGTGCCTGGGGGGTTCGCGGCCAGGTCGAAGGTGACGACGCGGACCTCCTCCGTGGACACCGCGACGGTCTCCACCAGGGTTGCCCAGAAGCCTGCACGCCCCCGGTAGCCGACGCCGAAGGTGACGGCCTCACACGGGAAGGGTCCGGCGCGGAAGGTCCCGTCCTCGTCGAGCTGGACCCACTCCAATTCATCGCCGAGGGCGGCTTGCAGGCCGACCTCGGCCACCGTCCTGCCCTCGGGAAGCACGACGCGCCCATGCAGGAAGCCGGTCGGCGGCGCGGCCAGGGTCACGGACTCCGGCACGCGCTGGGTCAGGTCGAGGAGGTGCTGGCTGGTCACGAAGGGGCTGTGGCGCACCTCGATCTCGTAGACCTCGCGTCCGAGCGAGAGCACCAGCTTGCCATCCTCGTCGGTGCTACAGGGTTGGAAGATCAAGTGGCCTTCCCGCCGAACACGGACCTCGCTGAGAGGGGGCGCGGGGTCGAGCGCGAAGTGGACCGGCGCGGGGTCGAGAACGAAGTGGATCGGCGTGGGGTCGAACACCTGGAGTTCGAGGGGCTCCACGCTGCGCCCGACCTGCACGCGCTGGCGGCGGGTTGGATAGCCAAGCAGCTCGACCTCGAACAACCACTCGCCTTCGGGCAGTCGCAGGACGTCGGGTTGATCGAAGGGCCCCGCGCGGCGCAGCAAGCGTGGTGCCCCCCACTCGTCGCGCTGGCGAAGCCTCACGGACACCGACGGCAGCCGCACGGGGGCGCCCTCGATCGACGACCACGCGGGGGCGCCCTCCGTCGGCGGCCGCAGAACGAGCTCGACCCCGCCGACCGGCTCGAGGCTCACGACGACCTGCCCCTCGTTCCCGACGAACGTGCGCTCCAGCGGCGCGAAGTAGGCGGGCAGGCCTGCGATGCGGTACGCGCCGGGGGTGAGCCCGCGGAACTCGAACTCCCCGCGGAAGAAGCGTCGCTCCGGAGAGTGCAGCTTGCCGGCTGCGTCGATCAAGGTCAGTAGCCGCGGCGGCGCGAGGGTCGGGAACGGGCCGACGTCGAAGCCGAGCGTCAGCCGCGTGAAGTTGCCCTCGAGGGTGACGACCTGCTCCACGCCGGGCTCGATCTCCACGGTCGTTCGCGCGAGCTCGTAGCCCCCCTGGCGGAACTGCAGATCGATCTTCCCGGGCGCCAGGCGCTCGAGGCGCGTCTCCCCGGTGGCTGCGTCCAAGGGGAGCATCTGCTGCTGCACCAGGTAGGACGGTTGCTCGGAGGAGGAGATCGAAGGCAGCGTCCCGAGGACCAGCTCGCCTTCCGTCTGCAGGTTCCCGGTGGCCGCGTCGAGGATGCGGACGGTGATCGCGCCGGGTGGGCCGATGACCCGATCTTCGACCTGGATCTCCTGCCTGCCCAGGTAGGCGAAGGGGCTGGCGAGGTAGGCACCGAGGCTGAACTGAAAGGTCGTCTCCTCGTCGAAGTCGACCTCGACGGTCGTGAGCCGACCTCCTGACAAGTCCTTCGCGCGCAGCACGTAGTTGCCCAGCGCGTCGGTGCGCGTCGTCGACTGCTTGCCCGCCGCGGAGACCAAGCGCACCTGCATGCCCTCGACCACCTCGCCGGAGGGGTCGAGCAGTCGCCCGCGGATGACCCAGTCGTCCAGGGGCGCGAGCAGCGTGAG
>JAQBVH010000314.1 GCA_027623615.1 Planctomycetota bacterium
GCTGCCGCACCGTCAGGTGCGGCGCCAAACAACACTCACGCCTCCGAAGGAGGCGTAGGCGGCCCCAACGGGGTCGCCTAGCTCTGCTTGTGCACCGTGGCCCAGACGCTGCGGTGGTCGTCGAGGTTGCGCGGCTGGTGACGGCCTGCCTCGAGGTCGAGCATGACCGTTGCGATCTCGTGGGGGCGGAGCGTGAGGGTCAGGTCCTCGGGGGGGAGTTCCTCGAGGACCTCGCCCATGAGGTTGGTCTTCGCGGCACGGGCGACCTTGCCGGGTGGGACGAGGCGCACCTCGCCCGGCTCGCCGTTGAGCTCGACCAGGCGCACGACGAAGGGGTTGCGGACCTCGGCCCTGAAGTAGGTCGGGAGGTTCTCGGCGGCCTTCTGGTGCTCGCGGTAGAAGGCGGTCATGACGACGCCGTCGGAACCCTCGAGGGTTACGGGCGCGAGGCGCGCGGGGAGGTCGCCGCCCGGGCCGCCGAGCAGGTCGTGCACGGGATGGACGTGCTGCTGAGCGAGCCGCCAACGCTCCGCGTTCGACAGCCCCCCGTGGCCCAGGAGCTTCAGGTGCACCTCGGCGTTCAGCCGTCCCTTGCCCTCGTCCCAGGGGTCCTTCAGGGTCAAGGTGAAGCAGACACCCGCGTCCGTGCGACGCCAGGCCTGACTCCCGTCGTGGAGGACGAGCACGCCGCTGCCGTCGGGGCGGACCAGGTCGACCAGCGAGTGCGAGGTGAACGGGCGCACGACGTCCTCGAACCACTGCTCGCTCGTCATCCAGTCGCCGCTGGGATACTTGCGCGGGTAGGACGCGGTGGGGCGCACCTCTGCGATGGCGTAGGGAGTGTCAGCGAGGAGCCGTTCGACACCCTCGGGGAACGGAAGGTGAACCTCCATCGCGCCGCCGGCGCCAGGGCGCTCGGACAGCTCGAGGGGGTCCACGCCGATGGTCACCTCGATCCCGGCGCCGGTAGGGTCCAGCTCGTAGCGGGTCCAGACGGAGTCGGGTCCGAGGAAGATCACTCCGATGGAATCGTCCACGGTCGGATCCGTGTCGACGCTCCTCACGCCAAGGGCTTGCTCGCTGCCGCTCAGCCGGAGCTCCAACATGGGACCGAAGTTCAGGAGCCGACCCGTGGTCTTGCAGACCACGGCCTCGCCGTAGGGACCGCGCACGCTGTGCGTGGCGTCGTCCTCCTCGAAGGCACAGGTCGGCAACTCCTCCTGGGCGATCGCCCAGCCGAAGGCGGGGACAGCGCGGGCGATCCACTCGCCGGTGGAGAGGTCGCAGGGCCAGCCGAGGGGGTTGAAGACCACTTCGCCCTCGTCTGCGTCAGGCCCTGGGATCCTGTCCGCGAGAGCCTCGAGGTTGCGCCAGAGGACGTCTCTTGCCAGGGCGCTCGCGCGCTCGAAGGACCGCGCCCCGATCGAGCCACACAGCCCTTCGCACTCGTGGTTGTCGTGGTGTTGCGCAGCGAGCAGCTCGCGCCAGGCCTCCTCCAGCTCCCACGAGGGGTAGACGTCCCAGGACGGGTAGGGACGGCCCGCGAGGCCGGCCACGCAGCTCGTCGATTCCGCCGCGAGCAACAGGCGTTCGATCCCGTGGGAAGCGCGCGGCACCCGGTCACCGTTCTTCCCCAGGGACATCCCGTGGAAGACCTCGTCCATCGAGTACGCGCGCACGGGCGCGGTGGGGGTGTCGTGGGCGGCGACCATCTCTGACAGGGTGTGCGGGCGCAGCTCGAAGCGCTCGTCTGCGAACAGCTCCTTCAGGCGCGGCAAGAGCACCTCGCTGCGGCACATCCAATCGGGCGAGGGCATCAACTCGAGCCACTGGACGAGGGCGGGGCGCTCTGCCGCGTGCACCGCGGGCGAGTCGAGCAGCCCGTCGAAGTCCTCGGGCCACTGGTGCAGGCAGAGGTCCGTCTTCGCGAGCGCGGGCAGGCGCGTGCCGTCGATACCCTCCCAGTGCACGAGCGGCACGTCCTCCTTGGGGATGTGCGGCGTGTGCCAGGTCCACTGGAAGAACAGCGACGCCGCCTCGAAGCCGCAGCCCGCGAGCATCTGCGGGAGCTGCGGGAAGAAGTCGAACTCCTCCTCCCAGAAGGCCTTCGGGCGCGTCCCGAGCAGGCGCATCACGGTGCGCACCCCGTAGATGCGCTGGCGCACGTTCGACTCGCCGCCGTGGAAGAGGCCGTAGGGCTGGCCGTAGCTCGCGCCGACCACCTCGATCGTGCCCGCGGCGATCGCCTCGCGCAGCTCCGCCAGCGCCGCCGGGTCCTCGCTGGCCAGCTTCTCGTAGCCGATCCCGTCGAAGTTGACGTTGCCCTTCGCGCCGGTCTCCGCGCACAGGTGCAGCATGTCGCGGATCGAGTCGGGCAGGACCTGGTACCCCCAGAGCCACTGCATGTCGACCCAATGCATGTGGTTGGCGAAGGTGTAGTCGAGGGGCTTGCGCGCGGTCATGCGCGTCAGCTTAGTTCCTCGCGCATGCCGCTGCGTGCGACACGCACGCGGCCGCGAGCCAGCTGCGCTCGGACCTGGCGAGCGCTCATGACCTGGCCCACGCATGGAATGAGGACTCCTGACGGTACTTGTCAGGGGCGGGCCGTACGCTGGCGCGCATGAATCTGTTCCCCGCCGTCTGCCTCCTCGCGAGTTGCGCCGCGGCCCCCGAAGCGGCCCCGGAGATCCCGATGCAGAAGCTGACCCCCGTCCTGTTCGTCGAGTCGATCGAACCCTGCTTGCCCCTCTGGCACGCGCTCGGCTTCCAGACGCTCGCCGAGGTCCCGGGCGAGGATGGCAGCCTCGGCTTCGCGATGCTCGAGAGCGAGGGGCGCGTGGTCATGTACCAGAGCCACGCCTCCGTGCGCGCGGACCTGCCCGCACTGGCCGAGGAGGCGGCGGGGTCGTTCACCTTCCTCTTCGTGCAGGTCGACGACCTGGACGCGTTGAAGCCAGCCCTCGAGGGCGTCGAGATCGTCGTCCCCGAGCGCGAGACCTTCTACGGCTTCCGCGAACTCGGGATCCGTGACGCCGCGGGCAATGTGATCACCCTGGCGCAGCCGCTGGCGCCATCATCGACCGACGGTTCGTAGGCAAGCCTGACCTTACCGTCCCGCCAGCACCTCGACCTCGAGCGGCGTGCTCCAGGTCTTGGCGTCGGGCGTGTAGTAGAGGTACGCGCGGGACGCAGGGCCGGTCGTCGTGCCAGGGATGCGACCGATGAGGTCGATCGTGACCTCGCGCGTCTCGCCCGGCGCGAGGTCGCGCCAGTAGAGGATGATCTCGCGGCCGCGCAGCTCCCAGATGTCGAAGCGCTCCGCCTCCTTCAGGGCGTCGAGCACCTCATGCGAGACCTCGAGGCCCGCGGGCAGGCCGAGCATGGCCAGCGTCATCGGTTGGCCCTCGTCCGTGCGGTTGGTCAGCGTGGCGACCAGCGCGACCGACTCGCCCTCGCGCAGGACGCTCGTCGAGAGCTCGGTCTCGAGCCCGATCACGCAGTTCGGATCGCTGGCGGGCGTCTGGGCGTAGTACTCCAGGTCGAAGGCGAAGGGGAAGGCGTTGCCGCCCGTGACCTCGAGGCGCACGCGGTGGGCGCCCGGGGAGAGGAACTCGCCGATCGCGTCGAGCTGGATCGCGCCCTTGCGGCCTGCCTCGAAGGGGTAGCGCATGAC
The DNA here is from genome assembly GCA_027623615.1 of Planctomycetota bacterium. Lineage (GTDB taxonomy): Bacteria > Planctomycetota > UBA1135 > UBA1135 > JALWOP01. The sequence goes on from JAQBVH010000314.1 coordinate 3,674, forward strand.
CTCGGCGTCGTCGACGAACACGATCAGCTCACCGGCGCTCGCCGTGCGGCGGTTGCGCACGGCGTACTCGGTCAGCGCGCGCAGCGCCTGCACCGTCGCCTGGGTGGCCCCGAAGGTGCCCTGGCCGCGACGCTTCGAGAGGACGAACTCGAGGGCGCGCTGCACATGCGCGGTCGAGTCCTCCTCGCCCTCCATCCAGGCGAGCAGCGCCAGGCTGGTGGTCTCCACGAGCAGATCGTCGCCGCCCGAGCGGGTGATCGTCGAGTTGGTGCCCTCCAGGCTGCCGTCGGGCTGCTGCCAGGCGCGCAGGCGACCGCGCGCCGCGGCTGCCGGTTCGCTGCGGCCTGCAGCCTGCAGCGCGCTGGCGGCGAGGGCGACCTCGTAGGGGTCCTCGGACTCGAGGGCGCGCCCTTCGAGGTGGTCGACCTCGACCTTGATCTCGTCGAGCGGGCAGCGCGACAGCACGAGCGCGTAGGTGCAGTAGGCGTCGGTCACCTCGGCCGCCGCGCGCCCGAACGAGTCGAGGCTCTTCGGGTCCAGGTCGAACCCGCCCGCGCCGTCGCGGCGACCGAGCAGCCAGGCGCGCGTCCGGCCGAGCATCTCGTCGTCGACGATGTCCGCCGCCGCGGCCGTGTCGGCGAACTCCAGCAGGCCGTAGGCCGAGAGCACCTCGTGCCCCGGGTCCGCACCGAACCACTCGAAGCCGTCGCTGCTGCACTCGAAGCTGATAAGGCGCTCGTAGCCGCGGCCGATCAGGGCCTCCGCCCGCGCCACCTCGGCGGGGGAGTCCGTGCCGCTGGCGCGCAGGTAGTTGAGGGCCAGGACGTTGGGGTAGTGGGTGGCCGAGGTCTGCTCGAAGCAGCCGTAGGGCTCCTGCAGGATCCCGGCGGCGCCGTCGAACAGCCCGGCCAGGGGCGCCGGGTACGCGACCAGGCGCGTCGAGAGGGAGCCGGGACGGAAGTTCGCCGGGACGGCGATCTCGAACTCGACCGAGTCCGCGATCTGGCCGCCCCTCGAGACGCGATGGGGGAAGCCGCGCGGGACGACGCGCAGGTCGCGGGCGACCCGGTCGCTGTGCCCGAGGGCCTGGCCGGCGAAGGCGATCTGCGCGCGACCCTGGGCGCCCGTCACCGTGATCGGCACGAGGGCGCGGCCGCGGCCGTCCTCGAGGTCGACGCTGTCGGCGACGGGCTCCAGCGTGAGCGGACCACGGACCGCGGCCGAGAACCCGGCCTTGCGGGCCGCGGCGTCCTCGGAGACGACCGAGACCGGCACCTCGATGCGGTCGCCCTCGCTGAGCTCGACCGGCAGCTTGGCGGTCAGGTGGAAGGCGGGCACGGCCTCGAACGAGCCGTGC
>JAQBVH010000315.1 GCA_027623615.1 Planctomycetota bacterium
GCGGCGCCCCAGGCCTCGTTCAGGGCGTAGCGGTCTTCGTCGGAGAGGCCACCCGCGGCGAGCTGCTGTTCCCCAAGGCGGACCGCCTCGAGGAAGTACTGCTCGGCCAGCTCGGCCTCGTCCCTGGTGTAGTACACGATCACCAGGCCCGCATCGTTGATGACGCGAACGTCATCGTTGAGGATGCGCGCGGCGATCTTGTAGGCCTGCTTGCTGCGCTGCATCAGCTCGTACGCCTGGGCGAGGTGCTCGTCGGCCTCGGCGAGGAGCGCGGAGCGTTCGTCGCCCTCCGCGCCCTCCGCCCGGGCCTTCAACAGCATGCTCTTGCGCTCGAAGAGGACCGACGCATCGCGATTGAAGAACCCGGCGTTGTTCGCGTGGTTGCCGTCCTCCGGGCGGTAGGCGAACAGCACGTCCGCGATCGCCGCCGCCTCGACCAGGTCGTCCAGCGCGCCGATCGAGTTCGGGTTCTCGGAGAGCTTGCCGATCAGGAAGCCGAGGCCGGTGATGCCGTCGGGCAGGCGACCCGGAAGTTGCCAGGCGAGGCCGCCCTCGAAGACCTCTTCCATGGAGAGGAAGGCCCGCTTGGACTCGGCGTAGGCGCCCGCGTTGTAGTGACACCAGCCGATCGCGTTGCGCACGATGACCTGGTAACCGAGGCAGTCCTGCTCGTAGCTCTCGTCGAGGCCCCGCGCGGTCTCGAAGTAGCCCTCGGCGCGGTGGAACGGCGCGGTGTCGTTGTCGCCGCCGTCGAACGCGGCGAGGGAGCCGAACAGCCAGGCGACGCCGGTGTTGCGCTGGACCGAGGCGTCCTCGGGGTGCTGCTTGGCAAAGTTGCCGTACCACTCGAGCATGGCTGGCCAGCCGCGCTCGCCGGGCACGAGCTGGGTGTAGCGGTCGTGCAGGGCCTGGGCGCCCGGGTCGAGGGCCAACGCGCGCTCGACCGCGCCGATCGCACCCTCGAGATCACCGTTCCACTGGTACAGGTTCGAGAGCTGCAGCAGAGGCCAGGTATCGGTCGGCCGGTTGCCGAGCAAGACCATGAGCTGGTCCTCGGCCTCCAGGTAGTACTCCTGGGAGTCCGTGCCCGCCTGCACGGCGCCGATGTAGACGTCGAAGGCCGCCTCGGCGTGGATCTGGGCCGCCGGCGGGTCGAGGACCAGGGGCGGCTCGAACTCCGCCAGGCGCCCTGCACCTGCGCGGGCCAGGTCGAGGGCGCGGGTCGGGTCCGGGATGCGGCGCGCCGCGCGGCTGGCGTCGAACGCCAGGCGCACGACCTGTTCCCGGTCACCGGCTGCGGCGTAGGCGGATCCCGCCTGGAGCAGGTGCTCGAGGGCGTCCTCGTAGAAGAACTGGGGGTTGCCCCCGGTGGAGGGGTTGGCGATCACCGACTCGGCGGCGGCGTAGGCGGCGCGGCCTCGGGCGGCCAGGAGGTCAGCGTTCCGAGGACGCAGCTCGAGGGCCTCGTCGAGCAGGATCATCGCCTGCTCCCCGTCGCCGGCTGCGACCGCGGCCTCGGCTCGCGCCTGGTTCTCGGCCACGATCATCTGGGCCAAGAGCTCCCGCGCGCCCCGGTAGTCCCCGCGCTCGATCGCCTCGATCACGCCCTCGCGATCGGACTCGGGCGCAGGTCGGGCCTCGTCCGCGAGCTGCGGAACGTTGGCGGAGGCGAGGTCGTAGTTCGCGCAACCGCGCGCGCTCTTGCAGGCGGCAGGTAGCAGCAGGAGAGGGAGGAAGAGGATCCGGATGGGCATCGTTGGGGATCGGTGGTCGGTCGGGGCCCTTCAGCGCGCCGGGTGCCCCGGGATCGACCCGACAGTCTAACCGCGGAGGGGTGCCTCGCTTAGGGCTCCGGGTGCCCCCTGGTCACACCCCCCTTGCGGGACCTTATAACTGGAGACGGCGGGAAGTTCGGGCACCTCCGATCGTCCGCCCGACCACTCCATGGCTCCCCAACGATTCCTGAACCTCGTACTGCTCGCGCTCCCCTTCGGCCTGGTGGCCTGTGACAACCCGCTGTGCGTCTTTGCGCCGAACGGTTGCCAGAACCAGTCGGGGGGGGAATCCCTCGGGTCCCAGCCAGCTTCGGTGCCGGTCGATGGTGCCTGGATCGTCCCGACGGCTCCGACGGTCCAGTCGATCGCGCCCAGCACGGGGGCCCACCCCGGGACTCCGATCGTGATCACGTTCAGCGAGAGCCTCGGGTCGAGCAGCCTCGGCGGAGCCTTCGAGATCGTGGAGACCAGCCTCGGCGCGCCGGTGCCCTTCCTCGACCCGCCGCCCCTGACCGGGGATGGCCGCATGGTCGTGCTGACCCCTCTCATTCCCTTGCAGCTCGGGGGCACCTACAGCGTGCGCTTCACCGAGGACGGGGAGCCCAGCGACATGACCGGCCAGCTCGTCGTGAAGGGGGACGACCTCGAGATCGGGCTGGTGTCCGTGGCGACGACCACCCCGACCATCCCTGAGGTGATCGCGACGTTCCCGCCGGATCTCTCGGCCGGCCAGAGCGACATCGGCGAGATGGTCGTGGTTTTCGACCGCGAGATGGATGACAAGCCGGCCAACCCGTTCGACACGGACTCGTGGGTCGTCACGGTCAACAACGCGACCCCCGCGATCAACCCGGACCCCCAACCCCTGGCGATCAACAGCGGCCCCATCTCGGTGACGATCGACTCGGTCTGGACCTGGGCGAGTGAGGACAGCTTGACCGGCGCGCGCGTCTCCCTCGGCCCCGGCTCCGCCATCGAGGTCCAGCTCAGCCCTCCCGGCGACAAGCTCGTCGACGCGGACGGCAACCAGCTACCCGCGACCGTCTTCGAGTACACCGTCAGCGGCCTCGCCGTCCCGGCCGTCGTCGAGAAGGGCACACTGTCCGATCCCGTCGACGCGATCGGTCGACCCAACCTCAACGACGTCGTGCCCGTGCTCCAGGCGCAGCTCCTGGCGAGCGCGCAGGTGGGAGACTTCCTCGACCTGTACCTGTTCGGTCAAGGCACCGCGGGCAACGGCCTCGTGGCCCTGCAGCGCTCGGTCGCGATCACGGCTCCCACGGCGCTGGTCGGGGCCCTGCCCACGGACCTGAACCTGCTCACGGCCTCCTCGCTGGGGGTCGTCCAGGACGGCAACCTGCACGTGGCAGCCTCCCTGCGGCGCGGCGGCCTGCGCACGGCGATCCGCTTGCTCGACATCGATCCGACCACCGACGGCGCCCAGCCCATACGCTTCGACGTGACCGCGCCGGCCCTGCTCGGCCTCGGCACCACGGGCACGGCCAAGACGACCTTCACCTCCGAGGTGCGCGACCTGGTCGTCGTGGGCCGCTCGAACGAGCGCATCGCTCGGGTCGAGGTCTCGACCGGCGGCGGCGCCGACAACGCCGCCTCGCCGGGGGTCGCGATGGCGAACGACGGCGGCCTCTTCGTGGCGAGCCCGGTCGCGATCGGCGGCGGGGTGATCGACCCGGCGCTCCCCGAGACCTTCACCGTGCGCATCTACGACCGGGCCCTGAACCCGATGGTCGGCACGGCGAACGGCACCTTCTTCCAGCGCGGCGCGAACACGGGCGTGGCGCCCGAGGGCGGCACGGTCGACGTCTACGTCTACGACCAGGCGACCCTGGCTCCGCTGCAGGGAGCGTTCGTGATGGTCCACGAGGACAACGCCGGCGTCTTCTCGCCCGTGGTCGGCGGCTCGGGTTCGACCGACTCTGGAGGCTTCGTGAGCCTCCCGGCGGCCGGCGTGGGCACCGAGACGATCGTGACCGTCGACCTGAACGACTACGGCCTGTGGACAATGCATGGGGTGCGCACCGATGCCCTGCATGTGCCGCTGACCGCCACCGCGCTCGCCAACGCGACCACGGAGGGCACGGTCACCAGCCCTTTCCCGCTGGTCAACCTCTCGACCTTCCGCAACCAGATCGGCGACTCCCGCCGACCCGAGGATCAGACGCCGCTGATCGACGTCGACTCCTGCGGCATCGACTCGGACGCGCTGGTCTTCTCCTGCCCGTTCGGACCGGCGGACATCCTCTCGCAACGGCTCGGCGCGCAGGTGTTCCTCTCCGCGGACTTCTCGACGGACCTGGTGCTCTTCACCCCTGCCGGTTTCCTGCGCGCCTTCGCGACGCGGTTCCCGGTCGCGCCAGCGCTGTCGAGCGCGGCGGAGAGTGGAGTCGACCTCTTCGTCGAGGAGCTCCTGTTCCTGGTCCCGGCCGAGGAGGGTCCCATCGAGATGCCCGCGCAGGGACTCGACGAGCCGGCAAACTTCGCCCCCGGACTCGGAGCCCTGGACCCCGCAGGTCCGCAGGTCACGGTCGAGGCGATCGCGCCCGGTCTACCCCAAGCTCTCCCGGTCGGTCTGGGCATCGCCTACGACACCGTGGGCAACCCCGGTCCTTATGCGATCCGCGGCGCTTACCCCGGCGCGTTCGATGGAATCGACAACGGGGGCGGGGACCTCCTCGGGGAGCACGTGACCTCGGGCGCCATCCAGGCGGACCTGTTCATCCGGGCCGAGATCGCCGACGTCGACGGCAATCGGGTGGGGGCGCGGCCGCGCTTTTCCAACGAGGACATGACCCTCGATCCGCCCGACGTGCCCACCCTCGTCCTGCCGGCTCCGGGCGGCAACAGCGGCGGGGCGACCTACACCCTCACCGCGCCGGACGTGTTGCTGGACGCCAGCGGGATGGAGGGCCTCTGGCGCTTCGAGATCCAGGAGGACGTGGTCGGTGGACGCAGTTGGACGATCTGGCGTCCCGATCCGACCGGTGACACGACGGTCTCCGCGCGGGTGCCCGACGTGACCGATTTCCTCGCGACGCCCCTGGCCGACGGCCCGATGACCTGCCGGGTGTCTGCCTACGCCTGGACGAGCCTGGATCTGACCTCGTTCCTGTGGACCGACGTGGACCGCGAGTACGAGGTGTTCGCGCACACGCTGCCGATCCCGTTCATGCAGCCCTAGGCGACCCCCCCCGGGGCCGCCTACGCCTCCTGCGGAGGCGACGAGTGTTGTTTG
>JAQBVH010000316.1 GCA_027623615.1 Planctomycetota bacterium
CGTGCGGCTCGAGGACGGCACCGAGTTGAGCGCGCCGCGGGTGCTCTCGTCCGCGGGCTTCGTGGAGACGATGGCCATGTGCGGAGCGCCGGAGCACGAGTCCGAGGCGGGGCGCATGTCCTTCGTCGAGACCTGCTCCGTGCTCGACGCCCAGCCCGCCGAGCTCGACTGGGACGCGACGATCACCTTCTACAACCTGGCGCCGCGCACGGTGTACGGGGTGCCCGAGACCGATGTGGACGTGCGCAGCGGCGTGCTGTGCTGCCCCTCGAACTACATCGGGAACGAGGCTGACGCGCCGCACTTCCGGGTGACCGTGCTGGCCAACCCGGACCTGTGGAAGGCCAAGGCGGACGAGGACTACTACGCACGCAAGAGCGAGGTCTTGACCGAGGCCCTCGACGCCGTCGCCTCCTTCGGCGCCGACGTGCGCGGCCATGTGATCTATCAGGACGCGTTCACGCCGCGCACGATCGAGCACTACACCGGCCACCGCAACGGCGCCGTCTACGGCGCGCCGCGCAAGCGTTGGGACGGACGCACGGACGTCGGCGGCCTGTTCCTGATCGGCACCGACCAGGGCAACTACGGCATCGTCGGCGCGATGATGAGCGGCATCGACGGCGCGAACCGGCATGCCCTCGCCCAGCAGGCAAGGACGACCACGCGGTGAGCATCGACAAGCGCTACTACCTCGGCAGCCGGGACGGCAAGCGACCGGACAAGCGCGACCCCCTCGAGGGAGCCGCGCAGCACTACGACGTGATCGTGATCGGCAGCGGCCTCGGCGGGCTGACGGCGGCGAACATCCTCGGACGCGCGGGGCGCAGGGTGTGCGTCCTCGAGCAGCACTACAACTTCGGCGGGCTCGCGACCTGGTTCAAGCGCAAGGGCGGGCACCTGTTCGACATCTCGCTGCACGGCTTCCCCATCGGGATGCGCAAGACCGTGCGCAAGTACTGGTCGCCCGAGCTCAGCGAGCGGATCGTGCAGCTGGAGGGGATCCGCTTCGACAACCCGCAGTTCTCGTTCGAGACCGCGTTCACGCGCGACGACTTCACCGACAAGCTGGTGAACGTCTTCGGCTGCGATCGGACCCGGGTCGAGGGCTTCTACGACGCCCTGCGGGCGATGAACTACTACGACCAGGACGGCCGCACGGCGGGCGAGCTGTTCGAGGAGTGGTTCCCCGGCCGCAACGACGTGCATCGCCTGCTGATGGAGCCGATCAGCTACGCCAACGGCTCGTCCCTCGACGACCCGGCGATCAGCTACGGGATCGTGTTCTCGAACTTCATGTCGCAGGGCGTGTTCACCTTCACGGGCGGCACCGAGCGGCTGATCAAGGACATGAAGGCCTGCCTCGTCGAGAGCGGGGTCGACCTCTTCCACCGCGTCCAGGTCGATCAGATCACGGTCGAGAACGGCCGCGTCCGCGGCGTGCGCGTCGGGGACAGGGAGCTGCGCGCGGAGGTCGTCCTCTCGAACGCGAACATCAAGAGCACGGTCGAGCGCCTGGTCGGCGCCGAGCACTTCGACCCCGAGTGGTACGCGGGCTTCCAGAAGGTGCGCCTGAACACCTCCTCGACCCAGGTCTACATGGGCCTGGAGGAGGGCGCGCGCCTGCCCTGGGTCGCGGACCTGTTCTTCACCTCGACCCGGCCGACCTTCGACTCCGACGCGCTGTGCGACCTGCACGGGGAGAGCCGCACCTTCAGCTTCTACTACCCGAAGGTGCGCCCGGGCTCGGAACGCTACACGGTGGTCGCGTCGATGAACGCGCGCTTCGAGGACTGGAGCGCCCTCTCCGACGCCGACTACGAGCTGCACAAGCAGCGCATGCAGGAGGAGACCCTCGCCGCCCTCGAGGGCTACGTACCCGGCGTGCGCGACAAGATCTGCCACGTCGAGTCCGCGACGCCGCGCACCTTCGCCTTCTACACCCAGCACGACCGGGGCACGTCCTTCGGGACGAAGTTCGAGGGCCTGCCCTACTCGATGAAGCTCTCCGAGCAGGTCGAGGGCCTGTACCACGCCGGCTCGGTCGGCATCATCATGTCCGGTTGGCTGGGCGCCGCGAACTACGGCGCCATCACCGCCAACGCCGTCGACGGGCACCTGGCCAACCTGGCCCGTGCCGAGGCCTGATCCCCATGCGTTACCAAGACCGGCACGTCGTCGTCACCGGCGGCACGCGCGGCATCGGCCGTGCGATCAGCGAGGCCTTCCTGCGCGAGGGCGCCACCGTGCGCGCAACCTACCGCGGCGACGAGAACGCCGCCGACCAGATGCACGAGGACGCGGGCGCCGACGCCGAGCGCTTGCACCTGTGCAAGGTCGACCTGTGCGACCCCGGCGCCGTGGTGCGCTTCTGGGCCGAGCTGGCGGACACGCCCGTCTCCGTGCTCGTGAACAACGCCGGCATCCGCCGCGACGGAATCCTCGCGATGATGTCCGAGGAGGACTGGAGCACCGTGCTCGAGACGAACCTCACCGGCGGCTTCCGCATGTCGAAGGAGGCGGTCAAGAACATGCTAGGTCAGCGCTATGGCCGCATCGTGTTCGTCACCTCGCCCGCGGGCAGGGTCGGCTTCGAGGGCCAGGGCAACTACGCCGCCTCGAAGGCGGGCCAGGTCGGCCTCGCGCGCGCCCTCTGCAAGGAGGTCGCCAAGCGCGGCATCACGGTCAACTGCGTCTCGCCGGGCTTCATCGAGACCGACCTGATCGCGGACCTGCCGCCCGAGCTGACCAAGGGCTACAAGAGCTCGGTCCCCATGCGCCGCTTCGGCAAGCCCGCGGAGGTCGCCAGCGCCGTGCTGTACCTCGCCTCGGAGGAGGCCAGCTACATCACCGGCAGCACACTCGAGGTGACCGGTGGACTCTAGCCGCGCCGAGGTCGAGGCCCTGCTGCCCCACCGCGACCCGTTCCTGTTCGTCGATCGCCTCGTCGAGCGCGGAGACGGCGCCCTGTCGACCGAGTGGGCCGTCCCGGAGGACCTCGACGTCTTCCGCGGCCACTACCCGGGCAACCCGATCCTGCCCGGCGTGCTCATCGCCGAGCACTGCTTCCAGAGCGGAGCGCTGTTGATCTACACCGGCGCCGCATCCAAGGGCGACGCCGGCACGCCCGTGCTGACGCGCATCGAGGACGCGCGCTACAAGCGCCTGGTGCGGCCGGGCGACGTGCTGGCAACGACGGTCACCCTCGAGGACAGCCTGGCCAACGCGCGCTTCTGCGCGGCCGTGGTCCGCTGCGAGGGCCAGGTCGTCGCGCGCCTCAAGTTCACCCTGGCCCTGGCCGCCGAGGCTCCCGCGTGAGCGCCTGGCTCGGCCTCACCGGTCGCCGCGTCCTGGTGACGGGGCTCGCGAACAAGAAGTCCGTCGCGCACCACGTCGCGCTCCAGCTGGTCGAGGCTGGCGCCATCCCGATCTTCGTCGTGCGCACGGAGGAGCGCCGCGAGCAGGTGCAGAAGCTCGTCGGCGGCCACGCCTGCCACGTCTGTGACGTGCGCCATCAGGAGCAGATCGAGGCCCTGGCCGCGGCCCTCGCCGAGACCGGGCAGCCCCTGCACGGGATGGTCCACTCGATCGCGTTCGCCGACTACTCGGACGGCTTCAAGCCCTTCCACGAGACCGGCAAGGCCGCCTTCCTCGAGGCGATGGACGTCTCCGCGTTCTCGTTGATCAACCTGGCGAACGCGCTCAAGGAGCAGTTCAGCGAGGACGCCTCGGTGGTCACGATCTCGATCTCGACGACCACCATGGCCGCCGAGAACTACGGCTTCATGGCCCCGGCCAAGGCGGCCCTCGACAGCGCGGTCGTGTTCCTCGCGAAGAGCTTCAAGGCCTTCGGCAAGGTGCGCTTCAACGGCGTGCGCGCGGGCCTCCTGAAGACGAGCTCGTCGGCCGGCATCCCCGGCTACCTCGACTCGTACCTGCACGGCGAGGAGGCCACCCTGCGCAAGCAGGGCCTGCGCACCGAAGAGGTCGCCTCCACGACCCTGTTCCTGCTCTCCCCCCGCTCCTCGGGCATCGACGCCCAGGGCGTCGTCGTGGACGCGGGCATGGGCGTGAACTACTTCGACGCGGAGATCGTGCGCCGGGTTTCCCGACCGGAGTGATTCAGGCGATCCGCCGCGAGTAGCCCCTCCCATGGGATGGCTCCGCTGGTTGCCCTTCGGTCTCGGCGTGGTCGCGATCCACGGGATCGTGATCTGGGCCGTCGCTGGCGGGGCTCACCCGTTGATCCTGGTCTGCCTCACGGCCACGGCCGTGGGGATCCTGCTGCCGGGCCTGATCCCCCTGCTGGCCCCGATCGACGACGAGTCCTCTTCGAGGCGCCGCTGGGGCCCGACCGTGACGCGCCCCCGACCCTGCTCCTCTGCGCGTACGGATTGCTGATCGCCGCGAGCAGCCTGGGTGGCGCGTTCCCCCTCTCGCCCCTCCCCCTCGTCCTGGCGATCGCATGGAGCTACCCGCGCCCGCGCCGCGTTCCGATCAGGCGTCACCGGGACCTCACTCCTCGAGCGAACCGAGACGCTCCCGCACCTCAGCCGACTCCGGGTGATCCACGGTGAACACGGACCGGTAGACCTCGAGCGCCACGGTGAGGACCCGCGCCGCTCCCTCCCGGTCGCCGTCATCCTCGAGCCATTGTCTTGCCAGAGTGAAGGTTCAGCAGCCGGTGGGTAGGCTGGGTCCATGGGTCTCCTGCGTTGGCTCCCGTTCCTGGTTGCGATGGCGCTGATCGGCGTCGGAGCGACCCGGAAGGCGTTGGCCGGGGGATCGGTGATCCTGATCCTGGTGATCACGGTCGTGGGGATCCTTATCGACCACAGCTACGTGATGGCCGTCCTCCTGCTCCCCCTGCCTCTTGTTCTTGTCGGCTTGTGGGCCTGGCCGCGACCCCGACGCGTCCCTGCGTGGAGACGCAGGGTCTCGGGTGCGCTCGCCGAGGAGTCAGACACGACGACCGTAGACGTGCCGCAGCGGCTCCAGGGCGAGGATGTCTCGGCGCTGACTG
>JAQBVH010000317.1 GCA_027623615.1 Planctomycetota bacterium
TGGCCGAGGACGGCTACTACCACCGACAGGCCGGCGCCTATCCCCCGCACACCTGGAAGGCCGGCTCGATCGTCGATCACCGCCACCAGAAGGCGGCGTACTGCGGGCTGCACTACCTCGACAGTGACCGGTATCCCGAGCCGTACCGGGGCGTGCTCGTGATGGGCAACCTGCATGGCGCCGCGCTCAACGTGGATCGCGCCGAGCAGCGAGGTTCGACGTACCACGCCCGCGAGCTGCCGGATCTGCTGCGCGCGAACGACGCGTGGTTCATGCCGGTGTCGATGCTCACCGGGCCCGACGGCTACCTCTACGTGCTCGACTGGTACGACCGTTACCACTGCTATCAGGACGCGCGCCGCGACCCCGAGGGCATCGACCGTGGACGCGGACGACTCTGGCGCGTCGTGCATGAGGACCAGCCCTACGAGCCGTGGACCCGCGACCTCGCCAGGGAGACCGACCACAAGCTCCTGAGGGAGCTCGGCGCGCCGAACGACGCGCTGCGCAGGCTCGCGCGGCTCGAGATCGCGAGTCGGCGCAACATTCAGACCAGCGCGGCCCTGGAGGGAATCCTCCTGGACGCAGAGCGCCCGCGTATCGAACGGCTCGAGGCGCTCTACGCCCTGGCGACGGGTTGGGGCGCGCCGGTCGAGGCGGCGCACCTGGCCTGCCTCTCCGACGCGGACCCGGGCATCCGCGCCTGGGCCGTGCGGCTGGCGCGGCGCACGGGCTCCCACGCGATCATGGTGCGTGTGCGCGAGCTGTTCGAGGTCGAACAGGACCCGCGCGTGCAGCTGCAGCTGGCCAGCGCCTGGCCAGACTTCGAGGGACGGTCGAACCTCACGCTCACGCTCGAGCACCTGTACGGCCTGATCGATCGCTGCGGTGACGACCCGATCGTGCCGCGCGTCGTCTGGCGCCAGCTCGTGGGCATGCTCACCCGTCCACGCGCAGCGCCCCTCGAAGGGGCCCTGCCCCTCGGTCCCGGGCGCGGTCCGGCCTGGGACGAGGTCTACCCGCGCCTCGTCGGGCTCCTGCTCGAACGGCGCCAGCTGCCCCAGGCCGTCTACGCGCTGCGCGCTTCGCAGGGCGACCAACAGCTGACGGCGGACGCGCTCGTGGTCGTGCGCGAGCAGGTCCAGACGGGCGAGCTGCGCGGGGAGGAGCTCGAGCGGCTCGAGGCGGTCCTCGAGCTGGACCTCCAAGGCTGGCTCGCCGGCGACCCGACCGAACGACTCACCCTCGAGGCTGCGCTGCTCGCCACCGCGCTCGGGGACGAGCGCGGCCTGCCGGTCACGCGCCACGTGCTCGGAAGCCCGAAGGGCAGCAGCCAGACGAGGTTGGCCGCGCTCGAGGCCCTCGTGGCCGCGGACGACCCCGACCTGCTCACGACGGTCGAGCCCGTGCTCGCCGATCCCGCGACGCCGACTGCCTTGCGCGGCGAGCTGATCGCCGCGCTCGGCCGCCTCGACCGCGACGAGGTGGGTGCGCTCGTGGTGCGCCAGTTCGCGGCCCTCGAGCCGGCCCTGCAGCCGCGCGCCGTCTCGCTCTGTCTGCAGCGTTTGCCCTGGGCCAGATCCCTGCTCGCGGCGATGCCCGAACCCGTGCCGCCCACTCTCCTGAACGCCTCGCAGGCGCTGCGCATCGCGGCGTTCGGTGACCCCGAGCTCGACGCCCTGCTCGAAGCGAGCTGGGGTCGCGTGCGCGCTGCGCGCAACCCGGACCGGGAGGCGGTGATCGCGCGCGGCCGGCGCCTCGTGCGCGAAGGTGGCGATGCCCACAAGGGCGCCGAGGTCTTCACGAGAGTCTGCGCGACGTGCCACACGATCCATGGCGAAGGCGCGAACGTCGGCCCCGACGTGACCGGCACCGGTCGGGGCGACTTGATGCAGCTCCTCTCGAACGTGTTCGACCCGAGCCTGGTCGTCGGCGCGGACTACCGCCAGCAGGTCGTGCGCACCGTCGACGGGCGCATTCTCGGTGGACTCCTGGTCGAGGACTCGCAGGACCGCATCGTGCTGCGCGTCGAGGGCGGCCGCGACGAGGTGATCCCACGCGAGGACGTGGACGTCAGCCAGGCCTCGTCGACGTCCTTGATGCCCGAGGGCTTCGAGGCCCAGCTCACGCAGGACGAGCTGCGCGACCTGCTCGCGTTCCTGGTCCTCGATGGCCCCCCCGGCGACCCGAACACGCGCATGATCCCTGGCGCGGGCCTGCGCGAGATCGAGACCGAGGACCCCGCCGAGTTCGGCGCGATCCTGGCCGAGGTCGCGCCGGGCTTCACCTGCGACGCGGTCGGCGACGACGGGATGGCCCTCGAGGCCGAGCACCTCGGTCGCCCGGTCGTCGTGCGCAGTCACCCGGTCAGTCCGACCGTTCCGGCGGTGCTGTACGGCACCTTCAACATCCCGGAGGACGCCTCGCTCCTGATCCGCGCCGCCCATCACCCGCGCGGCGATTGGCGCATGATCGTCAGGGTCGGCGAGGAGGTCGTCCTCGACGTTCCGGTCACCAAGGAGACCTGTCAGGAGGGCTGGATGGAGCGCTGGGTCGACCTGGGCCCGTGGCAGAACCAGCAGGTCTTCCTGCGCATCGAGAACCACGCGACGGGCTGGCACAACGAGTACGGGTACTGGGGTGCGATCGAGATCGTGCGTGGGGGTGGGTCCAAGAAGTGAAGCGGCAACGAAACTCGACTCGGATCGCCGGTACTCCCCCCATGCGGCTGCTGCTCACGTGTGCCTGTTTGCTCATTTCCTTGAGCACTTCTGCAACGGGCCAGAAGTCGCTACGGCCGACCCTGCGCAGGTTTCCGTCCTCCGTCCGGTTCCAGACCGGACTCCCGCCGCCGATCACGTTGCTCTGCTTGGATTCGGCTATCTGGCGAGCGAGCGAGATTCTGTTGGTCGACGGGGGCGATCTGGCCTATGGCGAGGTCGTCGTGATCGAGACGTGGCGAGGTCGAATCCCGCCTGGTTCGCGGTTCGCCTTCCCTCACCTCGATGGTCCCAGCGACACCGGGCCGTCGCATCCAGTGATCGCTTCCTCGGGCCTACAGATTCGGAAGCGTGGCCTGGAGCCCGCCAGACCGCGACCGCAGTGGGCCGATCACCAGGTGGTGCTCTTCCTGATGGAGGGGCCTCTCAGCCAGACAGTGGTCGACGAACTGTCTGGTGGTCATCTCCCCCCCACGGGAAGGAAGGTCGCCGAGGACACGACCCCCAGCATCCTGAGGATCGGTCCAACGACGCTGGCGGTACGGCCTGTCGATGGAAGGCACTGGCAAGCATCGCTCGGCTGGATCGATGAGGGGAAGTTTCGGACGGCGCTCAGCATTCACGACGATCTACCGGAACTGCGACAGGCCGTTCGTGCGCTCGATACCCCGCACCTCCTGGCACAGCGCGCCCTCGGTCTGAACGATCCTGCGCAGCGAGCCAACCTCCTCGGCTCGGCCCTCCACCGCGCTCCGGACAACTTCGTGCTGCGTACCGACCTCATCGCCGCGCTGGTGGCCTGTGGCCAATCAGCCGTCGGTGTCATCGAACCGCTCCTGTCCACTCCCGATCTTCGGGCCCAGGCCGCGGCCGCGCTGGCAAGGATTGGCGGACCCCAAGCCCACTAGGCCCTACTGGAGAATCTCCGGGTGGAGGTCACGGCCTGGCGGGAGTCTCCTCCAGCCATTCCGAATCACCCACTCAAGCAGGCAGAGCTGATCCGGCGCGTCGAGCGCTTGGAGGCGGCGATCCAGGGCCTCGGAGCATTGTCCCACCTGCCGGAAGCCGCCGGGCTGCTGCACGAGCTCCACGACGGACTCGAAGCCCGGGCGTCGTTCGACCCATCGGTAGCCTCTCTGCGCCACACGGTTGAGCAGCTCCTCCGGGAACCCTGAGTCGGCAACGCCCGATTTCATGGCGAATTGGCCAAGAACCAGCCGGGCTAACCCGTCCCCATGACGTCCCCACGAAACCTCACCATGCGACGTCCCACGATCCCCCTGCTCCTGCTCGCCCTCCCCGCCACGGCCCAGTTCGAGGTCGAGACGCCCTTCCAGCAGGCCCTCCAGCGGCGCTATCAGATCACGACCATGCTGGTCACCGCCGAGGGCGAGGTGCTGGAGATCAAGCCCTCCTTCAGCGCCGATCAGGTCGCCTGGCGGGCGAGTGAGATCCTGGTCGTCGACGAGGGCGAGGTGCTCGACGGCAAGGTCCTCGTCACCGAGTCCCTGCGCGGGCGCATTCCGGTCGGGACCGAACTCGAGGTTCCTGCCCTGGCCGCCTACGCGGAGGAAGAGAAGCGCACGACCCTCGGGCTCTTCGAGGACAAGCTCGTGATCTCCAGACGCAAGCCGGTCCTGTTCCTGATGGACGGGCCCCTCGGCCGACGGATCGTCGATCAAGGCCGCGCCCTCGTCCAGAGCGCCGGCGGAGCGCGCGGAGTGCAGCGCTTCGAGGAGGACATGGCCCCCCTGCGCCTCGACGTTGGTGAGGGCCGAGAGCACTACTGGCCGTGCGACCTCTTCGGGGCCTGGGCCACCTCGATCGCCTGGATCGAGGGCGAGGAGCTCTTCGCGAACGTCCAACTCATGAACCCCGGGCCCGCCAAGGTCTCCGCCCAGGAGGGTGGCAGCGCCGGCCTGCGCAATCTGGTGCGCAGCTACGACAGCGTCCACGCCGGCGTGCAACGCGCCTTGACCGAGGTCGACCCCGCGCTCCGAGCGCGAGCCCTGGGCGAGGGCCTGCGCGGCGACGGCGACAACTACTGGCTGCGCGTCGATCTGACCGCCGCGCTCGTCCTGTGTGGGGAGGCGGCCGTGCCCGTCCTCGAACCCTTGCTCGAGGACACCCGCATGGTGGCCAGCGTCTCCCACGCCCTCGCGGACATCGGCGGTGACGAGGCCAAGCGCGCGCTGGTCGACGCTCTCGAGAGCGAGGTGCGCTGGTGGCGCAACCCCGGGCTCGCTCCCGAGCCGGACGCAGGCCAGCGCATGCGCACCCTGCGCGACAGGCAGAA
>JAQBVH010000318.1 GCA_027623615.1 Planctomycetota bacterium
TACGTGCTCGGCTTTTCGATGCCTGTGTTCTACGCGTACGTGGTCATCGTGGCATTGCAGGCCGTCGGCGCCCATGCCAACACCCGCATCCCGTTCGGGCCGCTCAAGTACGTGCTTGTCACGCCCCAGTACCACAGCTGGCATCACTCCGACGATCCGGACCTCTACAACAAGAACTACGCAATCCACTTCCCGGTGATCGACAGGCTCTTCGGCACCTACTATCTACCGGGGCTCGAGTGGCCCGAGTCGATGGGGCTGAGCAGGGCGCGCTTCCCCAAGGGATACATCAGACAAATGATCCATCCGTTCAGGACCGACCCGCAGACGACCGCACTGCAGGACCCGAGCACTCGGTGAGGTCCGGACCAGGGGTGAGGCCCCCCATCATGGGAGACCCCTTCGACGCGACGGTCTCCCGGGACGACCTGCGCCGCTCAGTCCCGCGTCTCCTCGCGCTCCATCCTGCGCAGGTCGGCCAGGTAGAGCTGCTCGACGATGGTCTTGAGGGTGACGCCGTGCAGCGGGTTGTTCGGTTGTTCGGGGGTCATGGCGCTCGGGCCTACAAACGCGACTCTCCCGCTCCCACCAAGGTCGCGCGGAAGCGCTTGCCCTTGATGCGACCGCTGTTGAGGCGCTCCACCGCGGCGCGGCTGACGCGGGTCGCGACGGCGACGTAGGAGAGCCGCTCCTGAACCTCGATCTTGCCGACGTCTCCGCCGCGCAGCCCGCCGGCGTCTCCCGTGAGCGCGCCGAGGATGTCGCCCGGCCGCACCCGGTCCTTGCGGCCGCCCGAGATGAGGATCGTCTCCATCCTGGGACTGCCGGCGAGGCTCTCGAGCAGCGCCGCGAGCCCGGGGTCGTCGCCGGGCTCACGCGCCAAGGTCTCGATCGGCCTTCCGGTGAGCAGCTCGGCCGCCTCGACGCGCGAGTCCCGCGGGCCCGTCGTCAACGAGATGGCCACGCCCTGCTTCCCGGCGCGGCCCGTGCGACCGATGCGGTGCACGTAGATCTCCGGCTGCGCGGGCAGCTCGTAGTTGATGACGAGGTCGAGCCCCTCCACGTCGATGCCGCGCCCAGCGACGTCGGTCGCGATCAGCACGCGCACGCTCTGGTTGCGGAACCGGGCCAGCACCTGGTCACGATGGAACTGATCCAGGTCGCCATCGAGGCGGTCCACGCTCACACCGGCAGCGGCCAGGGTGCGTGCGAGCTCTGAGACGGTCGCCTTGAAGTTGCAGAAGACCAGCGCGGCCTCGTGCGGGTACGCGCGCAGCAGCCAGCACAGCGCATGCAGCTTCGCGCTGGGCACGACGTCGATCCGCAGCTCTTGAATCTCGACGAGCGCATCCTCGGTATCGTCGATGCTCACGCGCAGCGCGTCGCGCTGGTGCGCCTGGCCCATGGCCTCGATCGAGTCCGGGAACGTGGCAGAGAACAGGATCGTCTGGCGCGAGGCAGGTAGCGCGCGCAGGATCTCACCCACGTCCTCCCCGAAGCCCATGTCGAGCATGCGGTCGGCCTCGTCGAGCACCACCGTCTTGACCGTGCGTGCGTCGAGCGCGCCGCGCCGCAGGTGGTCGAGCAGGCGGCCGGGGGTGCCGACCACCACGTGCACGCCACGCTCGAGGGCCTCCCGCTGCGGCCGCGCCGGTTGACCACCGACGAGCTCGAGCACCGCGAGCCCCGCATGTCCGCGCCCGAGCTTGCGCCCCTCGCGCGCGACCTGCGCGCACAGCTCCCGGGTCGGACACAGCACGAGCGCCTGCAGCACGCGCGCCCCGAGGTCTACGCCCTGCAGGATCGGTAGGGCGAATGCCGCCGTCTTGCCGCTGCCCGTCTTCGACTGACCGATCAGGTCCCTGCCCGCGAGCAGCGCCGGGATGCTCGCGGCCTGAATCGGCGTCGGCTGCGTGTATCCGAGCTCGTCGATCACGGCGAGCAGCGCCGGCGCGAGCGAGAGCGATTCGAAGGTGGGTTGCACGCGCGCGACTATCGCGTGTCGTACGGAATGGCACAACTGGGCCAGGGTGCTTCAGGGGGTGCGCCAGGAGCCCGCGGGATCGGGCCTCGAGGGCCCGCGCCGGCCGCTCGCGAGGGACAACCGCCCAGCGGGCCCGCGACCATTGGCGCGCTCGAGCGCTCGGACACCACCGCCGCGGCCGTACGATTGGACGCCATGGGCAACGCCAAATGGCCGTTCTACGAGGAGCTCGACTTCTGCCAGACGGAGCTGGGCGAGCTCCTGCTGCGTCGCCGCCGTCCGATCTCCATGCCGGAGCTCTGGGTGTACGAGGTCAAGCTCGACGAGCGCTTCCTCATGTCCAGCCTGGTGCACGACAGCGAGGACGAGCTGGCGCGGCTGTCGCTGCGGCGGCTCGAGGGTCAGCAATGGCGCGTGCTGGTGGGCGGCCTGGGCCTCGGCCACACCGCGGCCGAGGTGCTGACCTGGGCGCAGGTCGAGGCGCTCGACGTCGTGGAGTACCTACCGGAGGTGATCGAGTGGCACCAGCGAGACCTCGTGCCGCTGGCCGCGGCGCTGGACGGCGACGAGCGCTGCCGCATCGTGCAGGGGGACTGCTTCCAGTGGATCCGGGACGGCAGCGGAGGGAGCTACGACGCCGTGCTCATCGACATCGACGATTCGCCCGAGCACCTGCTGAGCCCCAACCACGGCTCCTTCTACTCCGAGGAGGGCCTCGTGGAGGTACGCCGCAGCCTGCGCCCAGGCGGCGTGCTCGCCGTCTGGACGGCGGGCTTGGTGCTGCCTCACTTCCTCGAACGCATGCGCCGCGTCTTTGGAACCGTCGACGCCGAAGCCGTCGAGTTCCACAATCCCCTGCACCACCTGGACGATGTGAATACGGTCTACGTGGCCCAGGTTTGAGCGCGGTCGAGGCGCCGCTCCACCTCGACCAGGTGGCAAACGCCAGCAAGCACAAGTCGATGAGCTACGACCGGATGCTGACGGAGGAGAAGCGACTGGAGGGGGAGATCGCCAAAATCCTCGAGCTGGCGCGGGGCATCGATGAGGCCGAGGACGAGGAGTTTGGCCCGGATTTCCAGGGGGACGAACTTCCTGCCGAGCTGCAAAGGCGTGAGTCCCGCCTGGCGAAGATCCGTGAGGCCAAGGCGCGGCTGGAGGAAGAACAGAAGCGTCGGGATGAGGAATCGGGGCACGGAAAGAACAAGACCGGCCCCAAGTCGAAGCGGCCACCTGGGCAGCCAGAGGGCAAGCAGCAGGCGAACTTCACCGACCCGGAGAGTCGGATCATGGGCAACCCCAAGGTCGGCTTCGTGCAGGGCTACAACGGTCAGATCGCGGTCGATGGCAAGGCCCAGCTGATCGTGGCCGCCGAACTCACGCGGTCGGCGAGCGACGGAGGCCAGCTCATTCCGACCCTCGAGGCAACATGCCCGGCAAGAGGTCCGGGCTACTCCCCCATCTCGCGCAACACGTCGATGCTGAGCTTGCCGTCCAGAAGGCCGTCCATGCCGTCCAGCTCGGCCAGGGTCGCGCGTAGGTCCGCGCGGTTGATCGAGCCCTTCTCGTCGAGCTGAGCCATCAGGGCGCCCAACACGAGCGTGATCTAGCCAAGGTCGTCCTCGAGGGCATCGATCCGGTCGCCCTGCTCATCGCGCACGCGGTCCTGGCGGTTTGCGCGTCGACCCTGGGCGCGCTGGCGCGCCGCGCTCTTGCCCAGCTGCCTGGGGTGGACCTGTCCAGCGAAGAGATAGTGCTCCAGGCTCATCCCCTCAGCCGCCGATCTTTGCCGCGAACTTGGCCGGCTCCTTCTCGAAGGCCGCCTTGCACTTGCCGCAGCAGAAGCCGACCGTCTTGCCCTCGAAGGACACGGTCTGCGCCTTGTCGACCGGCTGCCCGGTCACCGGGCACTTGTCGTTGATCGGTGCCGCCGCGAAGCCGTCGACCTTGGCTGCGAAGGAAGCGGGGTCCGCATCGAACTTGGCCTTGCAGTCGCCACAGCAGAACGCGACGCGCTGCCCTTCGAGCTCCGAGAAGTGGGCGGCGTCCACCTCCTGGCCCGAGACCGGGCACTTGGCGTTCACCGGAGTCGGCTCGGCCGCCTTGGCCGCCAGCTCGACGCCGCGGTTGATCTTGAGGCCTGGGAGGGCCTTGGCCAGGGTCGCGGCGCCCGCGTCCGTGACCTCGGTCTGCCACAGGAACACCTTCTCGAGCTTGGTCAGGCCCGTCAGGTGCATGAGCCCCGCGTCCGTGACCTTGGTGCCGTAGAGGTTGAGGTAGGTCAGCTCGCCCAGGCCCGTCACGTGGGCGAGGCCCGCGTCCGTCACGCCCGTCTTGGACAGGTTCAGGCGTCGGAGCTGCTTGAAGTTGGCGACGCTCTTCAGGCCGCCGTCCGCCACGGAGGTGCCTGAGAGGTTGAGCCAGACGAGCACCGGCTCGAGGCCACCGAGCAGCTCGAGCTGCGCGTCGCCGACCGCGGTCCGCTGCAAGGACAGGTTCACATCCACGGCGTCATGGCCGGCGGCGACCGTCAGGGCATAGAGGCCCTGCTCCGCGAGCTTCGCCATGGCGACGTCGCGGGTCTTCCTCTGCTCGTCGGTCAGCTGCGGCAGAGCCAGCGGGTCGGGCTTGCTGCTCGCGACCTCCGGCTGCGCCCACGCGGCCCCTCCCTCGATCCAACGCTTGAGGACGTCGATCTGGTCAGCGGTCAGCGGATCCCCCTCCGCCGGCATCACATCCGGATCGTCGGCGGGCAGGTTGATCAGCTCCCAGAGGCTGCTCTCGTGCAGATCGCCGGCGACGACGGGCGGGTACTTGGCGTCTTCGCCGAAGAGACCGGCCTTGGTGTCGAGGCGCAGCTTGCCCTTCTGCTTGTCGGGTCCGTGGCATTCGATGCAGCGGGACTCGAGGATCGGCCAGACGTCCTTCAGGAAATCAACGTCTTCGGCGGGAAGGACAGCAGGCAACAGGAGGGCAATCGAGAGCATTCGTGGAACTCCGTTGGACAGGGGAATCGCCCACGA
>JAQBVH010000319.1 GCA_027623615.1 Planctomycetota bacterium
ATGCGAATCTCCGCGGGCGTCTCGTACGCCGGGCCGAGCATGCCCGCGTAGACCCCGCAGTGCAGCTTGACGCCGACCTCGTCGGCGGCACGGTCGAGGGCCTCGGCCGTCTTCGGGTCGTAGGGCTTGCCCCGGCCGCGCTCGGACCGGCGCAGGGGCGCGCGTCCCTGCAGGTTGAGGTGGTCGGTGATGCGCATCAGCGCGGGCAGCTCCCACGCGGGCTCGAGGCAGCCGGCCGCGTTGGTGAGCAGCACCACGTTCGCGCCGAGGTGCGCATAGGCGCGCATGGTGGCCGTGACCTCGTCCGCGTTGCGCCCCTCGTAGAAGTGCACTCGGCCCTGCTGGACCAGGACGCGTCGACCGCCGAGCGTTCCGACCACGAAGCGGCCCGCGTGGCCGGGCACGCCGCTCGGGGGCATGCCGTCGACCTCCTCGAAGGGCACGCAGGTCGGGTCCGCGAGGGCGTCGGCGAACGCGCCCAGGCCCGACCCGAGCACGACCGCGACCTCGAAGTCCTCGAGCCGCGAGCGGGAGAGGCTGAGCGCCAGGCGTTCCTCGAGGGGCACGGTCATGGTCATGGGTGCACGTTAGCGCATCGCGCTCGCGCTCTACAGGAACATCCCGGCGACCGTCGCGGTCATCCAGCTCGCCATGGCGCCGCCGAGCATGGCGCGGAGTGCCAGACGCGAGATCTCGGTCTTGCGCTCGGGCGCGAGGGGTGAGATGCCGCCGATCTGGATACCGATCGAGGCGAAGTTGGCGAAGCCGCAGAGGGCGTAGGCGGCCATCTTCGCGGAGCGATCGCTGACGAACCTGAGCTCCTCGGCGGAGGTCGGCAGCACCTTGCCGAGGTCGTTGAAGGCAATGAACTCGTTCACCGCCACCTTCGTCCCGAGCAGGCTCCCGAAGATCTGGCAGTCGTGCCAGCCCTCGATGCCCATCACCCAGGCCACCGGCGCGAGGACCCAGCCGAAGATGCGGTTGAGGGACAGCCCACCCTCGATCGACCACCAGCCGTTGTCGCCGACGAAGGCGAGGAACCAGTCGAACATCGCGACCAGGCCCATGAACGCGATCAGCATCGCGATCACGTTCAGCCACAGCTTGACCCCGTCGCTCGTCCCGTTCGCTGCTGCCTCGATCACGTTGTCAGCCGTGCGATTGAACTCGAGCTTGACCTCGGAGCCGGTCGCCGAGACCTGGCTCTCGGGCAACATGATCTTGGCGATCAAGAAGGCCGCTGGGGCGGAGAGCACGGAGGCGGTGAGCAGGTGCGGACCGATGTCAGCGCCCAGGATGCCCATGTAGACCGCGAGTACGGAGCCTGCGATCGTCGCGAAGCCGCCCGTCATCATCGCGTTGAGCTCGGAGGTGGTGAACTTGCTTATGTAGGGCTTCACGACGAGCGGCGCCTCGGTCTGACCGACGAACACGTTCGCAGCCATCGCCATCGACTCCGCGCCGCTGACGCCCATCAGCATCGACATGACCTTGGCCATGGCCCAGATCAGGACCTGCATGACGCCGATGTGGTAGAGCACCGCCATGAGCGCGCTGAAGAAGATGATCACCGGCAGACCGCTGCTCGCGAAGGCGAACGCGTAGCCCCAGCCGCCTTCATCGAAGTTCGGGGTGGCCAACCCGCCGAAGACGAGTTGGGCCCCAGCCTGCTGCATCGAGATCAGCTTGGTGACGAAGGCTGCCATGCCCTCGAACATCGAGACGCCGACGTCGGTGTTGAGCAGGAACAGGGCCAGTCCGAGCTGCAGCCCGATCCCCCAGGCCACCACCCGCACCGGGAAGCGCTTGCGGTCGCTCGACAGGAGCCAGGCGACGCCGATGAAGAAGCCGAGTCCGAGCAGGGCGCGGAGGACGTACATGGCGCGCAGTCTAGCGACCGTCGCCGCCATGCGCGGGCGGACCCTCCCACCCGGGGAGACCGCGGCGCGGGGCCCGAGGTTGCGGGTCCCGCGCCGAATTCGCGAGCGCCTGGTCGAGCGCGCGGACGGCAATTCAGCCGCGGCAGCCGGATCACCTCAGCCGTACCGCGCACGCACCAGCGGCGCAGGCTCGCGCCCGGTGTCGAAGGCCAGCGCGCCCTCGAGCTCTGCCCGCGCGGCCTCGAGCCCCAGACCCTCGTGGTGGATCTCTGCCACGAGGTCCCCCGCGCGCACCACGTCGCCGATACGGCGCATCCAGCGCACGCCGACCCGTGGGTCGATCCTGTCCCCCGCGCCCTTGCGACCTCCGCCGAGGGCCACGACCGCGCGCCCGATCGCCCGGCAGCTCGTCAGGTCGAGCACGCCGCTCGCGGGAGAGGTCATCAGGTCGACCTGCCTCGCGCGCGGCCAGCTCAGGGGGTCCGCGTCGCCGCCCAGCGCCTCGACCATGGCCACGAAGACCTCTGCCGCGCGGCCGTCCGCGAGGCTCGCCGCGACGAGCTCACGGCCCTGCTCCAGGTCGCGCACGAAGCGCACGGCGTCGAGCAGCTCCGCCCCGAGGGACAGCACCAGCTCGCGCAGGTCCTCGGGTCCCTCGGCGCGCATGACCTGCCAGCACTCGTCGACCTCGAGGGCATGCCCGACCGCGTGCCCCAGGGGCTGCTCCATCGAGGTGTGCAGCACCCGCGCGCTCAGGCCGAAGCGCTCGGCGATCGCGAGCATCGTGCGCGCCAGCTCCTCGCCCTGCGCCACGTCGGGCAGGAACGCGCCGTCGCCGAACTTCACGTCCAGCACGAGGGCGTCGAGGCCCTCCGCGAGCTTCTTGGAGAGGATCGAGCTCGCGATCAGCGGCAAGGCCTCGACCAACCCGGTCGCATCGCGCAACGCGTACAGACCGCGGTCAGCGGGCACGAGGTCCTTGGTCTGCGCCGCGATCACGCAGCCGACCTCCTTGACGATCCGCTTCAGCTCGTTCACGCCCAGCTCGGTCGAGAGCCCCGGGATCGACTCGAGCTTGTCGAGGGTCCCGCCCGTGTGTCCGAGGCCGCGACCCGAGATCATCGGCACCGCGACCCCGCAGGCCGCGAGCGCGGGCGCGAGCACGAGCGAGGCCTTGTCGCCCACGCCTCCGGTCGAGTGCTTGTCCACCACCGGCCGCTCGAGGTCCCAGCGCAGTTGCGTCCCCGAGTGCAGCATCGCCCGCGTCCAGTGATCGAGCTCGGCGGACTCCATGCCGAGCACGAAGATCGCCGAGAGCAGCGCCGCCGCCTGGGCCTCCGTGACCTCACCGGCGACGTACCCCGAGACGAAGGCATCGATCTGCTCCTCGCTGAGGGGCTTGCCCGCCCGCTTGTGGGCGACGAGGTCGCGGGGGTCGAGGGTCATTCGAGGCGCAGGACGGCAGCGTACTGGAAGGCGGGGAGGTGCACGACGCCGTCCTCGATCGGCAGCTCGACCCCGGTCAGCACCTCGACCGCGCTGCGCGTTCCCTCGGGGACCTCGACGCGCACGCCCTCGCAGGCCGGAGGCGCTACGTCCACACCCTCGGGCAGTCGCAGCGGTCGTCCGCCTCGATCGGTCCGGGGCCCGGTGTAGACCCAGCCCGGGTCGTTGGTCATCGCGATCAGGAGGGCGCCATCCGGGGCGCGATAGGCGACCACGTGCGCGCGGAAGGTGCCTCCTCGCACGCGCCAGTCCGGCAGGCGACCGACGTAGAAGTCCTCGTCCGAGCCGCGCTCGTGCACCGCACCTCCACGCGAGCGAAAGGCAGCGACCTGCTCCCGTTGCGCTGGCGTCAGCGCCTCCGGCGCCGTGAGGAAGAGGGCCTTGTAGCCCTCGAGCCGCCCCTCGGCGAGGAGCGAGTCTGTGACGATACCGACGGGGCGTCTCGACCACAGGAAGGCCGCGAACTGCGTCGCCATCGGCTCCGCGATCCGCGTGTAGACCTCCTCCTGCGTCACGAGCTCCCCGCGCAGGGCGTCGGGCCAGTGGATCGCCGCCCAGCGTTCGAGCGTCGCCCCGGCGAGGGCGTCGCTGAGGGCGTTGCCGAGGGCCACCGCGTCCGCGAAGACCGGCGCATCAGGGATGCGCGTCTCCTTCACGTCGAGGTTGGCCACGCCCCCATGCACGATCACGGCCGCCGCCGCGGCCTGAGCCATGCGCGGGTCCGTCAATCCGTTGCACCACACGTGCGGGGGCCGGCCCTCGGCGGCGTCCCGGCAGTACGTCCAGCCGAGCGCGAGCCAGACATCCCTGGGAAGGTCACTGTCGAAGGCTCGCACGCGCACGCTGTGCCCGATTCCGTACTCGGTCTTCACGCCGTCCGCGAGCCGCCAGAGTCGATCGGAGCCAAAGCGCTCGAGCGGGTCCGGCGCGCGGTTGCTGCCGATCAGCAGGGCGAGGTCCGGGCGCTCTGCCTTCAGGCTGCGACGCAGGCGTACGAACGCGCGCTCCATCGACAGCGCGCCGAAGGTGACGAGGCGTCGATAGCGCGGGTCCTCCGGGTCCGCGCCCTCGGGCAGGTCGAGGCCGCTGCTGCCCTCGAAGCCCCGCGCGCAGTACCCGCACCAGCAGCCTTCCCGCGGCATGTGGTCCTCGTCGAAGTAGATGCCGTCGACGCCCAGCGCGGCCAGCTCGAGCAAGCGCGCCTCGAGGCGGCCGAGGTAGGGCGAGTTGAGGCACACGCGCGGCGCGCCGCCTCGCCCCGCGAGCACCCGGCCGCGCTCGTCACGGCAACACCACTCCGGGTGCGACGCCGCGAGCTCGACGTCCTCGAGGTGCCGGTAGTAGGCGACGAAGCGCAGCCCGTGCTCCTTCGCGCGCGCGACCATGCCTTCGACCGGATGCGACTCCGCCCACGGCGCGTCGACCGCCGCCTCACTCGGCCACCAGGAACCCTCGCCCTGCGTGCGCACGTGGCGCACGTAGGACCGCGCGCCGAGCGCTGCGAAGTGGGCCTCGGCCGCGCGGAACTCCTCGCGCTCGATCCAGGGCGGCCCGAGGCGCGTGTGCAGGCACAGGCGCGTGCGGTCGTACCAGCTCGGCGGCGCAAGGCTCGCCAACT
>JAQBVH010000320.1 GCA_027623615.1 Planctomycetota bacterium
GTGCACCCACGTATCCTGCTCGACGTCCGCCGCGCGGTCCTCGGCGCGGGTGAGCTGCCGTGCCAGGCGCCGCACGCGGCTGGCGTGAACGAGCAGGGTCTCGGGATCGTGGGAACGCATGTCGTGTAGGGGGCCGCCAAGCTGCCCCGCGTTGCGTCCTACCCGGAGAACCCATGCTGGTCGCCCCTCCAGTGCAAAAGAGCGCCCCGAAGCGGCTGCCCTGGTCCCGGCTGGGTCCCCGCGATACCGAGCACACCAAGTGGTTCTCGAACGTAGGCGGCCCCAACGGGGTCGCCTGAAGCGTGCGCCACAGGTGCTCTCTCCGGCAGGCACGCCCCCGAAGGAGGCGTAGGCGGCCCCGACGGGGTCGCCTAATCGACCAGGCGTACGCCCTCGGTTGAGGTGCGGCCCTTGTAGAGCGCCGTCAAGCGGAGGGTCATGGGGCCGACCTCGCCGCCGCCGATCGGCCTTCCGTCGATCATGTTGACCGCGGCCAGCTCTCCCATGGTGCCGGTGCAGAACACCTCGTCGGCGCGGTAGAGCTCGGCCTGGCTGACGTCGCGCACCTCGAGCGGGATGTCGTTGTCCTGGCAGAGCTCGATCACGGTCGCGCGCGTCACGCCCTCAGGGCAGGCGATCGCGCGGCTGGTCATCACCGTGCCGCCGTCGACCGCGAACACGTTGGTCGCGTTCGTCTCCGCCACGAAGCCGCGCACGTCGAGCATCAGCGCGTCGTCCGCGCCGGCGGCGTTGGCCTCGACCTTGGCCAGGATCGACTGCAGCAAGTTGTTGTGGTGGATCTTGGGGTCCAGGCAGTCGGGCGGGAAGCGGCGCAGAGAGCTCGTCGCCAGGGTAAGGCCACCCTTGTCATATACAGGCGGCTTGTGCTCGGCCAGGACGATCAGGGTCGGACCCTTCTGGTTGAGGCGCGGGTCCATGCCCGAGGTGATCTTCTCGCCACGCGACAAGGTCAGGCGGATGTGGACCCCGTCGCGCATGTCGTTGGCTGCGAGGGTGGCCTGGATGGCGGCCTTGATGACCTCTGGGCTGGGAATCTCCGCGAAGGCCATGGCCAGCGCCGAGTGCCGTAGTCGCGCGAGGTGCTCGTCCAGCTTGAACACGCGACCGTCGTAGACGCGCAGCCCCTCCCAGCAGCCATCACCGCCCTGCACGAGCGAGTCGAACACACTGACCTTGGCCTCGTCCCTGTGCAGGAGCTGGCCATCGATCCAGACCTTGAGGTCCGCGTTTTTGGGATTGAACGACTGCTTCATCGGACGGTCAGGCGGTGGGGATGGAGGCGCTCGTAGAGGGCGACGCATTCGGACTCGAGGGAGGCAAAGCGCGCGGGTACGCGCACCTCCTTGGGTCGGTAAGGCTGGAAGCCGGTCGAGGAGAGGGCGTTGCCGTACCACTCCGCGGCCCAGCAGCCGTCCGTGTCGCGCAGGCCGGGCTCCCAGCTGAGCATCCCCTCGTCGAAGCTGACCCCGACTCGCTCACACAGGGCGGCTAGCATGCCGCGGGGATCCTCGAGCAGGTCCTTGGAGTCGACGACGATTGGCAGGCGCCCGGTGCGCGTGCGCTCGGCCTCGAACAGCTCGACCTGTTGCGGGTAGCCCGTGTCCTCGATGCGCGGCTCGGGCAGGATCTCGAGCAGGGAGGTCAGCATCTGCCGTGGATCACGGATCAGGAAAGCATTGGTCAACTGCTGCAGCCAGCCGCGCTCGATCTCGGGGATCAGGTGGTGGGCCATGTGCTTCTGATAGAAGAGCGTGCGCCCCTCGGGCAGCGGCCCGGTCAACCAATCGACGACCTTGCGCCAGTCGTTCTCGTGGGTGGCCACGATCTGGTCGGCGACCGGATGGTCGAGGCCGGTCACCTTGAGATAATGGGCGTAGAGCGGCTCGTCGCAGACGAGGCTCTCGACGCGGCTGTCGAAGGCGCGCATCAGGGCCGTGGACACGTTGCGCGGTCCCGACCACATGGCGAGGCGAAGCGGTTCGGTCATAGCTTCAGGTCGAGGAAGGGGTCCCCGAGCTCGTCCACCCGCGGGCTGATGCCCAGGCCGGGGGCGGAGCTGGCGACCATGTGCCCGTCCTCGCGACGGGGGGCGCCATCGGCGAAGTCGCGGGTGACATAGCTGTTGAAGTCGGTGGCGGTGAAGCGGAACTCCTCGGGGGTAGAGTGAGCCAGGTGGCTGATCGCGGCGGTGATCACGTCGCCGCCCCAGGAGTCTTCGATGGTCATCCCGATACCCAGTTCGACACACAGGTCGCGGGCTGCCCGCGCGCGCGTGAGGCCTCCGAACTTCGAGATCTTGATGTTCGCCACGTCCATGGCGAGGTCGGCGTACCCGCGCAGGATCGGCGTCAGCCCGTCGATGCACTCGTCCATCACGAAGGGATGGTCCGTACGGCGGCGGATCGAGAGGCACTGCTCGTAGGTCTCGCAGGGCTGCTCGATGTAGACGTCGATGTCTCGCACGGCGCGCACCACGCGCGCGGCCTCGTGCATCAACCATCCGGTGTTCGCGTCGGCGATCAACTTGTCGGAGGGCTCGAGCACGGCGCGGGTGGCGCGGATGCGTTCGATATCCTCCTCGGGGTCGCCACCGACCTTGAGCTGGAAGCGCCGGTAGCCCTCGTCGCGGTACGCAGCGACGCTCTCGGCCATCCTCTGGGGCGCCTCCTGAGAGATGGCGCGATACAGCTGGATGCGCGCACCGTACCGGCCGCCGAGGAGGTCACAGCAGGGCAGACCTGCGACGTGACCCAGGAGGTCCCAGCAGGCCATGTCGATGGCCGACTTCGCGTAGGGGTGTCCCTTGAGCAGCGCGTCCATGCGTCGGTTCAGGCGCATCAACTCGGTAGGCTCGGCGCCGAGCAGGTCCGGCGCCAGCTCGGTGATTCCAGCGCGGGCGCCAGCGGCGTAGGAGGGCAGGTAGGCCGGGCCCAGCGGGCACACCTCGCCCCATCCGACAACCCCGCCGCTGCCCTCCACCCGGACCAGGGTGCTGTCGAAGACGAGCACCGACTTGCCGCCGGACCATTTGTAGCTGCCCTCGTGGAGCGGCAGATCGAGCTGCCAGGCGGTGATGCGTGTGATCTTCAAGGAGGCTTCTCCGGCTGGGGGGCGCGACAGGCTATCACTGACACCCCGCGTGGGAAGTGCGGATGGGGCCTTGTTGCCCGGAGGGCATGCAACGCGTCTTGCTCCGGGGGGGGCCAGCCTGGGATGCGGGCGGTCGTCACGTCACAATGATGGCGTGGACCTGATGCTCCTGACCGAGGCGGTCATCCGCGAAGCCCTCCCGATGCCCGCCGCGATCGATGCGGCCGAGCGCGCGTTCGTGGCGATTGCGGACGGTGCGCTCCTCGCCCCGCAGAGGACCGTCCTGTCCATCGGCGACGATCCGGGCGGAACGACGTTGGTGATGCCCGCCCACCTCCCAGGGACGGGGTTGGCAACGAAGGTGGTCTCCCTGTTCCCGGGCAACGCGTCGGTGGGACTGCCGACGATCCATGGCCTCGTTCTCTGCCTGGACGAGGACACCGGCGTCCCGACCGCCCTGCTCGACGGGACCTTCCTGACCGCGTGGCGCACGGGCGCTGCGACCGGCGCGGCGACGAGACACCTGGCGCGAGCCGAGGCGAAGGTCGGCCTCCTGCTCGGCGCCGGCGCGCAAGCGGCCACACAGGTCCTGGCCCTGGATGCGGCGCGGGAGCTGGAGGTGATTCGGATCTGGTCACGGGACTCCCAGCGCGCGCGCTCGCTGGCGGACGCGGCTTCGCCATCGGTTCGGTGCCGCCTCGAGGTGGTCGAGGAGATCGAAGCGGCCCTCGACGGGGCGGAGGTGGTCGCGTCGGCGACCTCTGCGCTCGCACCCTTCTTCCCCGCCGGCGCGCTCGCCCCAGGGGCTCACCTCACTTCGGTCGGTAGCTTCACGCCCCAGATGCGCGAGATCGATCCGGTCCTGGCCAGTCGAGCGCGTGTGTTCGTGGATGACCGCGTTGCGGCCCTCGAGGAGGCCGGCGAGCTGTTGACCGCGATCGAACTGGGGCACACCCGCGCTGAGGATTGGACCTTGCTCGGCGATGTGATCGCCGGTCGCAGCGCCGGACGCGAGTGGGCCGAGGAGGTCACGTGGTTCAAGTCCGTCGGGCACGCAGCCCAGGACGTGACCGCCGCCGCGGCGGTGCTGCAGGTGGCGCGGAAACTCGGCCTCGGCTCGACGGTCCAGCTCTAGGGCCGAGTCACCATCACACCCCGAGCCGACCTGCCCTGCAACGCCTCGGCTCGTTCGAGAGGAAGTCGATCCGGACGCCGCCCGTGAAGTTGTTCCTCTGGCCAACGTCCCGATGCCAGGTCGTGAAGAACCAGCTCTCTCCGGTGACCATGTCCTGGACCGGACCAGGCCTGTCGCCGAGGTCGAGCTGCAGGCTGAACCCGCCAGCGGCGCCTGAGCTCTGGCCGTCGCCGTTGTAGCGACCCACGCTGCCGTGGAGGCAGAAGTTGCCCTGGGAGCCGGCTGGGTTCGCGGTGAAGCCCTGGGTCTGGGAGACCAGGCAGTACCGGAGCTGGTGCGGCGGCAAGGTGGTCGCCTGCAGGGTGACGTCGTTGAGGATGGCGAAGTCGGAGCCGGTCGCGTGGATCAGGCCGGGCTGACCCTTCGAGTTGTCGACCGCGGGGTTGCAGTCGGGGCTGCCAGTGGTGTCGATCGGGTCGAACTCCAGGTTGATGCATACGTTGCTCTGGTTGCAACGGCCGAGGATCAGGTCCTGATCTCCATCGTTGTCGAGGTCAAGTGACGCGACGTCGTGGGTGCCGCGCTGGTCGAGCGCCGTGAGGCCCAGGGCGCCGCTGAACCCCTGGCCGGACTCCTCCAGGATGGTGACGATTCCACCGACGGTTCCGCCGCGGTTGTGGAACAGGTGCAGCCGTCGCTCTCAGGCCGCCAAGCGTAGTTCCTCGCCAGGGAAACGTGCGGTGGATCGAACGCGGGC
>JAQBVH010000321.1 GCA_027623615.1 Planctomycetota bacterium
GGTGGAGGTCCTCGAGGAGCCCCACGCCACCAAGGTCGACGCGCCCTCGGGCACGGCGGCCGACACGGCCCGTCAGCTCGCGGAGCAGCAGGGACGCGAGCCCGGCTCGATCCCGATCCACTCGCTGCGCTTGCCGGGCCTCTACGCCAACCAATCGGTCGTCTTCGGCGGCCTGGGAGAGGTGCTGCGTCTGCGCCACGAGGTCCAGTCCCAGGCGGCCTTCGGCCCGGGCATCCTGGCCAGTCTGCGCTACGTGATGGCGGCCGAGCCCGGCGTGCGGCGCGGCGTGGGCCACGCCTTCGAGCATGCGGCGGATCGGTCGGCCTGACCGGTCAGCATGCTGACGACGATCGCGGAGCGGTCGGCCCGCCCGTCCGGTCGCCGCTCTTCGAGGCTGAGGAGGGGGTGCACTCCGCGCCCCAGAACCCTAGACTTCCCGCCGGGCCGGAATGGCGGAATTGGCAGACGCGGTGGATTCAAAATCCACTGTCCTTATGGGCTTGCGGGTTCGAGTCCCGCTTCCGGTACCACCCCTCGCTCGCACCGGCCCAGCGGTCCAGTCGAAGCGAGGGGAACGTGCTCGACCCCCTCGACCTGGCGAGCGGGGTAGGCTTGGGGGGCCACCCGCGTCCTGGGAGGCAACGGAGGCTCACCCATGGAACTTGGCCTGATTGAAATGGTCCTCGGAGCCATGGTCGCGACACCGGTCGCGCTCGTGGTCCCGGCCCCACAGGCTGGCGTTCTTCAGGACGATACCCGCGAGGAAACCGCGAGGGTCGACCTCGAGTCCGCCTGGGCTCAGGACAAGGTCCTGCTCGTCATGCACGACGACGTGGGTTGGGACATGCTCGAGCGTGTCGAGACTCCGCACATCGATGCCCTGGCTGCGCGCAGCGCGAACTTCCAGAACGCGTGGAGCTACCCGAGCTGCTCACCGGCGCGGGCGGCCCTGCTCGGGTCGGTACGGGTTCCGGACTGGCCTTGGTTCGGTGCTCCACTGGGGGGACAAGCAGGAACCATGCCTCGCCCTGGAGGAGGTTACCCTCGCGGAGGTCCTGCCTGAGCGTGTGGATGCCTTCGGCAAGTGGCACCTCTCGTTCGACAAGCACGACCCGAACCTGCAGGGCTTCGCTCACTTCGCGGGGAGCCTGAGCAACCTCAACGGAACCGGAAAGGGCTACTACGACTGGCGCCGGACGGTGGACGGCAAGACCCGCCGCGGGCTGAGGTACGCCACCACGGTCACGACCGACGACGCCATGGCGTCCGATGCGCCGGTTCGCTACGTCGCCTACCACGCGATCCATGCCCCGTGGGAGAACCCGCCAGGCGGTACGGCGGAGAGCGACGTCGGGCGCGCGCTCGAGATGCTCGCCCACCTCGACGCTCAACTCGGGCGCCTCCTCGCGCAGCACAGCGGGTACGTGTTCCTCATCTCGGACAACGGCACGCCCCAGCCGCTCGGTGGGGCGAAGGGCTTCCTGACCGAGGGAGGCCTGAACGTCCTCTTCCTCGCCGCAGGACCTGGGATCGTTCCGGGCCTGGCGACCCCGCATGTCTTGCTCGTGGGCGATGGGGCGACTGCGTTTGCCCGACGGTGCGGGTTATCGCGCGGCTCACGGATCGGCGAGAGAGCGGCATGCTGGGATGTGGGCAACCACGGTCGTGGAGTCTCCGCGCGCGTACTCAATCCGGCCGAGCTCGAGCTCGCCTTCGCGTCTGCGCTGCGACTTTGCCCGCAGGTGGTGGTCGAGAAGAGCCTGAGCGGGTTCGACTTCCGCGTGCTCGTCATCGACGGCGCCCTGGTCGCGGCGTCCCTGCGGGAGCCGGCGCACGTCGTCGGTGATGGGGCGTCATCGATTCGGCAGTTGATCGACGTCGTCAACGCCGATCCGCGCAGGGGCGCCGGGCACGAGCGGTCGCTGACCACGATTGAAGTCAACGACATGACCGAGCGCCTGCTGACGCTGCGGGGCTACCAGGTCAACGACGTGCTGCCAGCAGGCGAGAGGCTCTATCTGAAGTCCACGGCCAACCTCAGCTCCGGGGGCACGGCCCGCGACGTCACCGGCGAGGTGCACCAGGACCTGCGCTTGATGTGTGAACGCGTCGCTCGCCTGATCGGACTGGATTGCATCGGCATCGACATCGTGGCGCCCGGCGTCGACACACCGCTGGACCCCGAGTCAGGCGGCGTCGTCGAGGTCAACGCCGCACCAGGCTTCCGAATGCACATTGATCCGAGCGAGGGCCAGGCGCGGGATGTCGCCAAGACCTTCGTGGAGATGTTGTTCCCACCCGAGCGCAGCTTCAAGGTGCCGATCGTGGCGGTCACGGGGACCAACGGCAAGACGACCACGTCCAAGCTCATCGCTCATGCACTGAAGTACGGCGGTGCGGTGGTCGGCTTCGCGGGCACGACGGGCGTGGAGATCGACGGTGTCAGCATGGTGTCTGGAGACTACAGCGGGCCTGAGGGAGCCGGCATGGTCTTGCGCGAGCCAACCATCGATCATGCAGTGCTCGAGGTTGCGCGTGGTGGCATTCTCCGGCGCGGACTGGGGTTCGACCAATGCCATGTGGGGATCCTGCTCAACGTCGACAACGATCACATCGGGACCGAGGGCGTGGACGACCTCGAGGAGCTCGCCCTCGTCAAGTCAGCTGTTATCGAGGTCGTCGCAGAAACGGGGGTCGCCGTCCTCAACGCCGACGACCCGGTCGTTGTGGGTCTGGCGAGCCGGGCTCGCGGACGAGTGATCTACTTCTCCCTGACCAACGACAACGCTGTCGTGCGCCAGCACCTCGACGAGGGCGGAGCCGCGGTGGTCGTCGTGAGCGGTGCCGTGGTCATCCAGTCGACGGAGCCTCCCCTGCACGTGCTCCCCGTCACGGAAGCCCCCATCACGCTGCGCGGCGTCGCAGCTTTCAACACCGCGAATGTGCTTGCCGCTGTCGCTGCCCTCCATGGTCTGGGCGTCCCCGTAGACCTGATCCGCAACGGTGTCCGCACGTTCCACCCGAGCGGGACCCAGAACCCCGGCCGCATGAACGTCATCGACTTCGTGACGTTCAAGGTCATCATCGACTACGCGCACAACGTACCTGCGGTCCGAGCGCTTGGAAGCGCGCTAGCACTATTGACCGAGGGCCGGAAGATCGTCGTTGCGCACGGAACGGGTAACCGAGTGGACGCGAGCATCGAGGAGTTCGGAGCTGTCCTGGCATCCGTCTACGATCAGATCATCGTGGCTGAGGTCGACCCGCGCCATCGTGACCTGGGCGAGACGGTCGAGCTCATGCGCACCGGCGCGATGAACGCGGGCTTCCCAGGCGAGCGATTCGAGATCGTCATGGATCCGCTCGAGGCGATTGATCGGGCCTTCGAGGTGGTTCAGACCGGCGATCTCATCGTCATCCAGGTCGATCAGGTCGAACCGATGCTGAACCAGGTGCTGCTGCACTTCGAGCGGCTACGGAAAGCTGGTCGGGGGTGAGGCTCGGGGAGCTGGCTGCGAGCCTGCGAGCAGGGGCCTCCAGAACCGGGCACCCCTGCGCCCCATGCTTGGAGTCGATCCTCGCTGCCGAGTTCTTCAGGATGCCCCTGGCGCTGGCTCCTGCAGTGCAGGCCGAAAGGGAGCTCATGCAGCGAGACCAGATCTGCCAGTTCGAGGGACCGCTCCTCGGGGTCTCGAGCGGGGGCCTGGGCGTCGCCGGCCAACCGCCCAGCATGAACAGGCAAGTGCTCTTGCCCGCGCGGGCGAGCCGATGACCTTCCGGGTCCTCACGGCAGAGCTCGCGCACGAGACCAATACCTTCAGTCGGCGCATCACCAACGCCCAGTCCTTCAAGGACCGCTATGTGCTGCTTGGAGACGAGGCCATCGCCGCGCGAGGCGCTGCAAGCACCGAGCTGGCGGGCTTCATCGATGCTGCCCGGGCGCATGGCTGGCAGCTCGAGCATGTCATCAGCGCGGCGGCGGGGCCAGGTGGCAAGGTCGAGCGCGCGGCGTTCGAGTGGCTCTGCGATCCGATCGTCGCCGCGGCTCGGCGTGGCCCGTTCGACGGCATTCTCCTGGGCCTGCATGGCGCCATGGTTCTCGACTTCTGCGAGGACGGGGATGGCGAAGTCCTGCGCCGCATTCGAGCAGCGATCGGCAGCGAAGCCCCGCTTGCCATCACCCTCGACCCACACGCCAATGTCGGTCCGCAGCTGTGCATGCTCGCCGACATCGTCGTCTCCTACCGGACCTACCCGCACATCGACATGCGTGAGACCGGCGGCCGGGCTGGTGCGCTCCTGCAGCGAACGATGGCCGGCGAGATCCGACCGCGTACGATCCGCGTGAGCCGTCCGATGCTCGAGGAGGCCAATGGCGGGCGCACGGATGTCGGACCGATGATCGAGCGACTGGCCTCGGCGAGGGACTACGAGGAGCAAGCCGACGTGTTCGCAGTCAGCATCAACGCAGGCTTCGCCAGCACCGACGTCGCGGATGTAGGACCGACAGTCCTCGTCACTGGCCAGGGCGATTTCGAGCGGCACACGGCCTTCGCAGAGATGCTGGCCGACGACATCTGGGCGCGGCGCCATGAGGTCGTGAACGACTACCTCACAGTAGAGGCTGCAGCGGCGGTCGCCGGCGGCTTCGACCCCCGCGACGGCCCGCTCGTGATTGCTGACTATGCCGACAACCCTGGCGCGGGGGGCTACGGCGACTCCACCGCCCTGCTGGGCGCGCTCCTCGAGGCGGGGGTGAGCAACGCCTGCTTCGGGCCGATGGTGGATGGCGAGGCCGCTCGAGCGCTCCACGGTCACGAGGTCGGCGAGCATGTTCGTCTTGCCCTCGGCGGCAAGACCGACGCTGCCTTCGGCGGTGGCCCGCTGATGCTGGAAGGTGAGCTGCTGTCCATCAGCGACGGCCACTACGTGGGAGACGGTCCGATCCTGGGGGGGCTGCAGCGCTCCTATGGCCCGACCGCCGTCCTGCGCGTCGACGGCAT
>JAQBVH010000322.1 GCA_027623615.1 Planctomycetota bacterium
GCCGCCGGAGTGTACGCCCCCACCGCGAGCGGGCGCGCCCCGAGGAGCGTGCGCCACAGGTGCTCGCTCCGGGGCGTAGGCGGCCCCAACGGGGTCGCAGCGCCCACACCGTCAGGTGTGGCGCCAAACAACACTCACGCCTCCGAAGGAGGCGTAGGCGACCCCAGCGGGGTCGCCTAGGGCGCGCCCGCTGCGGTCCGCGGTCGCCCGCGCCTACTTGCCGATGGCCGGCACCGCCAGCGCCTGGGCGGCTGCGTTGATGCCGGGCACGGCCCCGTCGACCACCGCCCGGTAACGGGCCAGCTCGGCCTCGATGGCCGCGGTCAGCTCGTCGCGCACCGCGTAGGCCTGGGCCGTCGGGCGGAAGTCGCCCGAGGAGGCGACGCCCTTCGTGCCGGCCAGCTTGTCGGTCAGGCGCACGGGGAAGTTCAGCGGGTCCTGGCGGCTCTCGTTCTTGGTCTGGTAGAGGGCCTCCTCCACGGCGGTGAGGGTCGCCAGCGCCGCGTCGATCCGCTCGCGCAGGCCGGCCGCCTCCTCGCCGCCGACCTTGGCCTTGAGGGCCTTCAGGTCGCTGCGCAGGGAGCGGATGTCGGTGATCGCCTCGTGGGCCGCGGTCAGGGTCTCGCAGACGCCCGCGATGAAGTCGTGCTGGGCCGCGAGGTCCTCGACGCTCGCGCTCGAGCGCGGGTCCGCGAGGACCGTGAAGCCGACCTCGACCTGGGCCTCCCCCACGTTGAGGCGCGCGCGGTAGTCCCCCGGTACGGCCCGCGGGCCGCCCATGCCGCCGCTCCACAGGATCATGCCCTCGAAGGACTTGGCGCCCGGATAGTCGAGGCCCCAGTTGAAGCGGTGCAGGCCCGGCGTCGCGGTCAGGGGGTAGTTGCGCACCAGGTCGCCGTCCGCCTCGAGGATGTCGATCGAGACCTTGGTGCCCTCCTCGAGCTCGGCGAGTCGGTAGTGGACCCACACGCCGCCGGCCGGGTTCGTGCCGGCCGTGCTGCCGCCGCCGCGGCGGAAGCCGCCGCCCATGCGCAGGCGATGCGCCGGCCGCGGCACGTAGAGCACCGAGTTGCCGAGGTGGGTGTCCGCGTCGTACTGGTGCAGGGGCGTCAGGTCGTCGAGGATCCAGAAGCCGCGGCCCTGGGTCGCGGCGACGAGGTCGCCCTGCTTCACCTCGAGGTCGGTGACCGGCACGATCGGCAGATTGAGCTGGAATGTGGACCAGCTTGCGCCGTCGTCCTGGGAGACGTACACGCCGCGCTCGGTGCCCGCGTAGAGCAGACCGGCCCGGTCCGGGTCGGCCGCGATCGCGCGGGTGAAGCACCCGCGGTCGATGCCGGCGTCGATGCGGCGCCAGGTCGCGCCGTAGTCGGCGCTGTGGAACAGGTAAGGCTCGTGGTCGTCGAGCTTGTAGCGGGTGCCCGCCAGGTAGCAGCCGCCCGGACGGAACGGGTCCGCGACCATGTCGTTGACCATGGTCCACTCGGGCAGGCCCTCGGGCGTCACGTTGGCCCAGGTCTCGCCGCCGTCGCGGGTGACGTGCACCAGGCCGTCGTCCGAGCCGCACCAGATCGTGTCGGCCTCGTGGGGCGACACGAACGCGGCGAAGATCGTGCAGTAGTACTCGACCGAGGTGTTGTCCTTGGTGATCGGACCGCCGGAGGGGCCGCCCTTCGACTCGTCGTCGCGGGTCAGGTCCGGGCTGATCTGCTTCCAGCTGCCGCCGCCGTCGTCGGAGACGAACAGCACCTGCGCCGCCGCGAACAGGAGGTCCGGGTCGTGGGGCGAGGTGAAGATCGGGAAGTTCCACTGGAAGCGGTACTTCAGCTTGGCCGAGCCCCAACCCATCGGGTTGTCCGGCCAGATGTGGATGTTGCGGCTCTCCCCCGTGCGGTGGTTGCGCATCGTCAGGAAGCCCCCGTAGGAGCCGCCGTAGACCACGTCGGGGTCGTCCGGCTTGGCGACCACGTGGCCGCTCTCGCCGCCGGCGGTCGAGCTCCAGACGCTGCGATCGATCGAGGAGCCATCGATGTTGCGCGAGGGGATGCGTACCGTCGAGTTGTCCTGCTGCCCGCCCAGCAGTCGGTAGGGGAAGGCGTTGTCGGTGGACACCCGGTACATCTGCGCGGTGGGCTGGCCCTCCTGGTCGGTCCATGACTGGCCGCCGTCGTTCGACACGTTCGCGCCGCCGTCGTTCGACTGGATCATGCGCAGCGGGTCCGCGGGATCGATCCACAGGTCGTGGTTGTCGCCGTGGGGCACCGAGATGCGCTCGTAGGTCGCGCCGCCGTCCTTCGAGCGGTGGAAGCCCACGTTGAGCACGTAGACGATCTCCTCGTCGGACGGGTCCGCGTAGCAGCGGCTGTAGTACCAGGCGCGCTGGCGCAGGTCGCGGCTGGCGCTGGCGCGGCGCCAGGTCTTGCCGCCGTCGCGTGAGCGGAAGACCCCGCCCTCGGGCGCCTCGATGACCGCGTACAGGTTCTCGGGGTTCGAGGGGGACACGCAGACGCCGCTGATTCCGATCGGGCCAGCGGGCATGCCGCTGTTCCCGGTCAGCTCGACCCAGGTGTCACCACCGTCGCTGCTCTTCCAGAGGCCGCTGCCCTCACCGCCTCCTTCGAGGCTGTAGTGCGTGCGCTTCGCCCGCCAGAAGCTGGCATAGAGCACGCGCGCGTTGGTCGGGTCCATGACCAGGTCGACGCAGCCGGCGTCCTCGTTCACGAAGTGAACGCGCTCCCAGTTCTGGCCGCCGTCCTTCGTCCGGAAGACCCCACGCTCGGGGTTCGGGCCGGAGAGGTGTCCCATGACCGCCGCGTAGACCAGGTTCGGGTCGCGCGGGTGGATGCGCAGGCGGCTGACGTGCCGCGAATCCCCGAGGCCAACGAAGGACCAGGTCTTGCCCGCGTCCTCGGAGCGCCAGACCCCGTCGCCGCTCGACACGTTGCCGCGCCAGGTCTTCTCGCCGCCGCCGGCGTAGACCACGTTCGGGTCCCACGCGGACACGGCCACCGCGCCCATCGAGCCGCCGAAAAACCCGTCCGACACGTTGGTCCAGCTGCGCCCGGCGTTGCCGGTCTTCCAGACACCGCCGCCGGCTGCGCCGAAGTAGTAGGTGTCCCGGTCCTGCGGGATGCCGGCCACGGCCGCGGAGCGACCGCCGCGGTAGGGGCCGACCTCGCGCCAGGCGAGGGCCCCCCAGTCGTCCGCGTCGAAGGTCTGGGCGTGGGCGGGCGAGGAGAACAGGGCGCCTACGAGGGCGCAGAGGAGCAGGCTGCGAATCATGGTGCTGGTCAGGGGGTCTCGAGCAACCAGTGTAGGAGCGGCGGCGCCTGGCGAGGTTCGAGTTGCGTCCACGGGTGGGCGGTGGGGATAGGATCGGTCCCATGCCGAGATCCCTGGAGACCCCGCTGCGCTTCCTGTGCCTGTTCCTCCTCACTGGCCTGGTCACGGCCCAGACAGGGCAGGAACGCCAGGAGGCCGAGCAGCTCATCGAGCGCCTGGCCAAACAGGCCATCGAGGCACAGGAGCTCGTCGGGCTGGCCGTCGGGGTCGTGCTCGATGGCGAGGTCGCCTTCACCCAGCACTACGGCTTCGAGGATCGGGAGAAGGAGGTCCCGGTCAGCGCGCAGACGCGCTTCCGATGGGCCTCGATCTCCAAGCCCATCACGGCGGTGGCCGCCCTGCAACTCGCGCGTACCGGCAAGCTCGACCTCGACCGGGACATCCGCGAATACGTGCCGGAGTTCCCGGCGAAGGACCACCCGATCACGGCGCGCCAGCTGCTCAGCCACCAGGGCGGGATCGTGCACTACCTGAACGGACCGGTGATCCGCACCGAGCGTGAGTACAAGACCGAGCACCCGTTCGAGTCCGTGCTCCTGGCCCTCGATACGTTCAAGGAGTCGCCGCTCGTCGCCGAGCCGGGCACGCAGTACTCCTACACCACGCACGGCTACATCCTGCTCAGCGCCGTCGTCGAGCGCGCGGGCAAGCAGTCCTACTGGGAGCAGGTCCAGCAGCGCATCGTCGAGCGGGCCAAGCTCGCGAGCCTCGAGCCCGACTACCAGTGGACCCAGATCGAACACCGCGCCGTCGGGTACCGCAGAATCACCGGCATCGCCGTGCGCGGTTCGAACACCGACGTCTCCTGGAAGCTAGGAGGCGGCGGCTACCTCTCGACCGTGGCAGACCTGGCTGGCTTCGCGGCGGCCCTGATGGGGGACGGGCTGCTCACCGAGGAAGACAAGGCGATCGCCTGGGCGCCGGCCAAATTGGCGAACGGCTCCTCCACGGGGTACGGCCTCGGCTTCGGCGTGCGGCGCGAGAACGGTGAGCTGTTCGTCCAGCACTCCGGCTCCCAGGAGAAGACGCGCACGATGATGCGCATGCTCCCCGAGCGCGGCCTGGCCGTGGTCCTGATGACGAACAGCGAGTGGGCGCAGCTCAACGGTCCGACCGAGGCCATGCTCGCGGCCCTGACCGCGCGCTGATCAGCTCGCGGCCTTGACGCTGTCGTACTCCAGCGTCTTCATCATGCGGTGCCCGCAGAGGCGCTGGTAGAGAGCCTGCCCCGCCGCGGTCTCGCGGAAGGCCTCCACGGGCAGGGGTTCGAGCTTCGCCAGGAGCGGCTCGATCTGCTCCGCCTCGGGCTCGAGCCCGACGAACGTGGCCAGGTCCTCGAACAGCGCCGCGGGGCGGCGCACCAGGTCCTCGCAGCGCACCTGCAGGAAGCGCTCGGCGGGCAAGCGGTCGATCGCGCCGCAAGCCGCGGAGACGTAGGCGCCCCAGACCTCGAACGCCCGCTCGGGATCGAGGCAACGCGAGGAGCGCGCGCGGCTGCGCACCTGACCACGCCGGTCTTCCTCGCGGCCCACCAGGTCGAGGGCCACGTCGACCCCGTTGCGCACCACGTGGATCACGCGCGCCGTCGGAAAGACGCGCAGCCATAGGGGCAGCATGAAGCTGGTCAGCGTG
>JAQBVH010000323.1 GCA_027623615.1 Planctomycetota bacterium
CCTCCTGCGGGGCGGGTTCACCCAGGACGAGGACCTCCACTCCGGACGACTGCAGCTGCCGGCCGCACGCCTGATCCTCGCTTGCATGGCCGTCGGCGCGTTGTACGGCGCGATGATGGGCCTGTACGCAGGGGCGCAGCACGACAACTGGTCCCAGCTCGTGGCGAGCGCGGTCAAGGTGCCGCTGCTCTTCCTGCTCACGCTCGCAGTGACCTTCCCGTCCCTGTAGGTGTTCTCGGCGCTCGCGCGCTCGCGGCTCGACCTGAGTGCGACGCTGCGGTTGCTGCTCGTTGCGGTGACCGTCAACCTCGCCGTGCTGGCTTCGTTCGGCCCCGTCATCGCCTTCTTCACCTTCAGCACGTCGAGCTACCCGTTCATGAAGCTGCTCAACGTCGCGTTCTTCGTGGTGGCGGGCTGCATCGGGCTCGGCTTCCTGTGGCGCACGCTCGAGCCAATCCTGGACGGCCAGGCTGCTCCGACCCGGAAGGACGCTGAGGAGGACACCGAGGGGGCCGAGCCCGCGCTGGCCTGGAGCAGGGCGCGGTCCCGTCCCGCCGGGCGAGTGTTCCGCGCGTGGCTGCTCATCTACGGCGCAGTCGGCGCGCAGATGGGCTGGCTGCTGCGGCCCTTCATCGGGTCGCCGAACCGCGAGTTCCAGTGGTTCCGTGAGCGGGACTCGAACTTCCTCCACGATCTCGTGCAAACGCTGATGAGCCTCGGGTCGTGAGCCTCGTCGCCGTGCGCGAACTCGACGACCTGCTGCGGGCGCGCGGCCAGTTCACCGTCGGCAGCCGTCGCGCCCCGTGGTTGGCCCTTTGCACCTTCATCGTCGTGGCCGGCCCGCTGTACGGCCTGGTCATGGGCAGCTACGCGGGCTCGGGCCGGCAGGCGCTCTACGCGGCCTCCAAGATGCCGCTGCTCCTGGGCCTCTCGTCCCTGGTGTGCCTGCCCAACTTCTTCATCCTGAACACGGTCCTGGGATTGCGGGAGGACTTCCCCGCCGCGTGCCGCGGCCTGCTCGCGGCGCAGGCCACCATGGCGGTCACTCTCCTCGCCCTCGCTCCCCTCGTCGCCCTTGCTTACGTCTCAGGAGTCAGCTATCCGGGCGCGACCCTGTGCAACGGCATCGCCTTGTGTACGGCCAGCGGCGCAGCCCAGGTCACCCTCGCGCGCCACTACCGCCCGCTGATCGACCGCGATCCCCGCCACCGCCATGGGCTCGTGGCGTGGCTCGTGCTCTACGTCTTCGTCGCGGTGCAGCTCGCGTGGCTCCTGCGCCCCTTCATCGGCAGCCCGGACATGGGCGTCCGCTTCCTCCGCGAGAACGCCTTCCAGAGCAACGCGCACGTCGAGCTGGTCCACCTCGCCTCCCTGCTGACGCGTTAGCGGAAGAGCACCGTGATCGCGTCGGTGAAGTTCGAGGTGGTGCCATCGCGGTACCAGGCCTGGAAGTTCCAGGACTGGCCGGTGAGCACGTTCTGGGGCGGGTTGGTCGGGAGCTGCTTCAACGAGATGGTCGCGCTGAAGGAACCGCCGGCTCCGGAGCTCTGGAGCTGGTCGACCAGGCGTGCCACGTCGCCGGAGACACAGAGGTTGCCGCTGCTGCCGGGAGGCATCACGAAGCCCTGGTCGAGGGAGGCCAGCAGGTAGCCGAACTC
Organism: Planctomycetota bacterium; assembly: GCA_027623615.1. GTDB lineage: Bacteria > Planctomycetota > UBA1135 > UBA1135 > JALWOP01. The sequence continues at coordinate 1,659 of JAQBVH010000323.1, forward strand.
GTTCGCCGGCAGGCTGCTGGCCGTGAGCGTGAAGTTGTTCTGGGCGACGGAGTCCGAGCCGGAAGCTGCGAGCACCGCCGAGCCACCGGTCGAGTTCACCTCGTTCGGCGTGCAGTAGCGGATCACGTCGACGCCCGGCTGCGGGTGGGCATAGAGCCACTTGATCACATTGCCCGCGAAGGGGTCCGAGAGGTTGGGGCCGTGTCCGCCGCCCACGATCGACCACAGCTCCGCGCTACCGCGATCGTCGCAGTTCGCCTCCCAGCGCAGCACGGTGGTTTCCTTGCCGGGCAGGGACTTGTCCAGGTTCAGGGGGTCGCCAGGAACCGGCGTGAGGTCGCAGCCAGCGTAGGTCGCCCACTGCTCACAGCTCTCCATGGCGCCGGGGTAGGGCGCGCCGTTGATGAGGCCGCCGCCGTAGGCGATCGTGCCGTCCTGCGTGCCGTGGATCTGCAGCACGTTCACCGGCGAGGTCGCGTTGCAGTCACCCGGGTTCTTCCACGCGGCGCCGGCCAGGCTGCAGATGGCTGCGACCCGGTCGGAGTGGTCGCAGGCCATGCGGTAGGACATGAACCCGCCGTTCGAGTGACCGATGAAGTAGACGCGCCGCGGATCGACGTCGACAGCAGCCTCGATAGCGTCGAGCAGGGCTGCCAGGTAGGCCGAATCGTCGACCCCGGTCGGGCCGAAGTCGCAGCAGGCGTCGGTCGCGTTCCAGAAGCGGTTGCCGAACTGGTCGATCGTCCCGTTGGGGTAGGCGTAGTGGAAGCCGTACTCCTCATGCACCGCCAGGAATTTCATGTAGGACTCCTGGCCCGGGCCGTTGCCGCTGTAGCCGTGCAGGAGGACGACCAGCGGTGCAGGCGTGCCGTCGCTGTAGCTGTCGGGGACGTGGACGGTGATCGGACCGCGACCGGCGTCGACGGTGATCGTGTCCGCGGCGGCGAAGGGAGGCAGGAGCAGGATGGGGAGGAGGCGCATGCCCTCAGCCTAATCGAGCCGTAAGGCTGAAGGTTCCCCAGAATGATCCCTCACCCTTTCTTCACTCCGGAGGCGAGAGCGCCCGATTCACCCGGCGCAGGATCGTGGCCTCGGTCTTCTCGCCGAAGCCAGGCAGGTCGCGCAGCTTGCCGGCCTCGGCGGCTTCCTTGACGGCCTCCGGGGAGGAGATGCCGAGGCCGTCGCGGATCGTGCGCACGCGCTTCGGACCGAGTCCGGGGACCTTCAAGAGCCGCAGGAGTCCGGGCGCGTACTCCTTCTCGAGCTGCTCGAGGTAGGCGTCGCGACCCAGCGGCACGATCTCCGCGATGCGCGCGGCGATGCCCTTGCCGACGCCCTGCAGCTCGGTCAGGTCCTTGCCCGCGGCGAGCATCTCGGCCACCGAGTCGGGGATGGCCATGACCTCGTCGGCGGCCCCGCGGTAGGCACGCAATCGGAAGGGCTGCTCGGCGTCGAGCTCCATCAGGAGCGCGATCGCCTCGAGGACCTCGGACAGCTCGCGGTTGGTGATCATCGACCCGACTCCATGCGTTGCTTCCAGGCGGCGTGGGCCTGCTGCAGGCGGCGCAGCTCTGCGGGCTCGTCCTCCGCCAAGTTCGTGCGTTCGCCGAGGTCGCGCGCGAGGTCGTGCAGAAACTCGCCGAGCTCCAGCTCGACCATCTCGTAGTCCGCGTGTTGCTTCGAGGTGGCCGCGTGCCACTTGAGGTCACCCACGCGCGCGGCGCTCTCGTTGCCGGTCTCCCAGAAGAGCGCCTCGTGCGACACGGAGCCCTCCCCGCGCAGGATCACGGCCAGGTCGTGGCCGTCGAGGACCGCGGGCTGCTCGACGCGGGCCGCGGCCAGCAGGGTCGGCAGGAGGTCCATCGAGCTGACGACCTCGTCACGCAGGACCCCCGACTGCCAGCGCGCGGGCCAGGACACGACGAGCGGCACGCGCAGACCGCCCTCGTACAGGGTGTACTTGCTGCCGCGCAGCGGCCCGTTGTCGGCGTAGATCGGGGTCGAGCCTCCGTTGTCGCCGATGTAGACGACGAGCGTGTCCTCGGTCAGCTCGAGGGCGTCGAGGTGAGCGAGCACGCGCCCGACCTCGACGTCGAGGAAGTGCAGCTGCCCGAGGTACTGCTCGCGGCCCTCCGGGTTGTTCGGCGCGCGCCCCGCCCGGTACCAGTCGTAGTAGTCCTCCTTGGCCGGGTCCCAGTCGCGATAGCCCTTCAGCCCCTGCGCCTCCAGATACTCCGGCGGGAGCTGGTGCGTGAAGTTGTGCACAGCGTTGAAGGCGAGCACGAGGAGGAAGGGCTCGGCCTTGTGCTCGTCGAGGAACGCTCGCGCGCGGGCACCGAAGAGCTCGGTGCTGAACCCCTCGACGTCGGTGGTCTGGTCGCCGACCCACATGGGGTCCATGCGCAGGCTCTGCCCCGCCCGCTCGTTGGCCTGCTTGACCTTCTGGAACGCCGCCTCGGCCGCGGCGTTGTGCACGAGGTAGTGCTTGCGCCCGCCGCTGCAGCCGTAGAACTCCTCGAAGCCGTGCGTGAGGGGGAAGTTGCGGCTCTCCGGCTTGTGGTTCGACCCGTAGTGGAACTTGCCGACGTAGCCGGTGGCGTAGCCCGCGCGCTGGAAGCACTCGCCGAGCGTGGGGTGCTGCTCGAGGTGCAAGCCCTTGCCCCCGTACCAGCGCGACCCGAAGCGCAGCGGATAGACGCCGGTCATCAGCGCCATGCGCGAGAGGTTGCAGATCGGCGAGGCGGCGTAGGCCTGGGTGAAGCGCGTGCCGCGCGCGGCGAGCCGGTCGAGGTGCGGCGTCTCGACGTCGTCGACGAGCCCGGCGCAGCCGAGGTCGGCGTAGCCCTGGTCGTCGGCGACGATCAGGAGGACGTTGGGAGGCCTCTCGTCCTGGGCGCACACGGACGCCATGGACAGGAGCAGGGCAAGGAGAGGTCGCATGCTGGGACAGGTTATCCGCTCCTTCCTCAAGTGCCCCGCCGTCCTAGCCCGATAGGACACCCGTGCACTTCAGCATAGACCCCAGCGCGCCCGCGCCGCCCAGCGAGCAGATCGCGGACCAGGTCCGGTGCGCGGTCGCGGCGGGACGGCTGCGCGTGGGTGACCAGCTGCCCCCGGTGCGCGCCCTCGCTGCGCAGGCGCGGGTCAACCCGAACACGGTCAGCCGCGCCTGGCGCGAGCTGGAGCACGAAGGCGTGGTCGAGTCCCGGCGCGGCGAGGGCGTGTTCCTCACCAAGGCCGCGCCGCGCGCGTGCCGTCGCAAGCGCGACCTCGTGATCGCCGAGCGCCTC
>JAQBVH010000324.1 GCA_027623615.1 Planctomycetota bacterium
CCACCCATCCTGTCTAGCCCTCGCTGGGTCGCACTGCGCCGCGCTGGTCCAGCAGCCAGCGGGCCACGAGCCCCGCGACCAGGAGCAGCCCCGCCGTGACAGCGATGCCGCCCGCGGTGTTCGTCGATCCAGCCGACTCGTAGCCGAGCAGGGCCGTGGTGGCCGGCCCGAAGGCCGTCACGCTGAGCACGTGACCGAGTAGGGCGGTCGCGGCCGCGAAGACGAGGGACAGGACGATCATCGTCCGCAGGTTCGAGGCGAACAGGGACGCGCAGGCGGGCGGGATGATCATCATCGCCACCACGAGGATGCTGCCCACCGCCTCGAAGGCGACCACGCAGGTGAAGGCGCTCGAGGCCATGAGCAGGTAGTGCATCAGCTTCGGACGCGAGCCGACCGAGGCGCCGTGCTCCGGGTCGAACGTGGCGATCGTCAGCTCCTTGAACAGGAGCCCCACGAGCAGGGCATTCAAGCCGAGGGCCAACAGACCCCGGCGAGCGGCGGCCGGGAAGCTCGCGTCCTCGAACAGCACCTCGAAGATCGAGGTCTCGAGGCTTCCGTAGAGCACGTGCGAGGGTTCGATGTGCACGTGGTCCGCCAGCAGCCGCTGCATCGTCAACCCGATCGCGAACAAGGTCGTGAACGAGATCCCCAGCGCGGCGCCCGAGTCGACGCCCGTCGCGTTCTCGAGGAAGCGCGTCAGGGTCGCGCACAGGATGCCCGCCACCACCGCGCCGAGCATGAGCGCCGCGGTGCTCACGCCTCCGTGGATCAAGTGCGCCGCGACGATGCCGGGCAGCACGGCGTGGGCGATACCATGGGCGACCATGCTCTGACGACTGAGCAGGAGGAACACCCCCGGCAACGCGCAGGCCATCGCGACGAAGGTCGCGGTCAGGACGATCCAGGTGTCGAGCTCGTTCCAGTTCACGAGGACGCTGCCTGTGCGGAGAGACCTGCCGTGAACAGCGCCCGCAGGTGCGCGGCGACCTCGGCGGGGGCGACGTCCTCGATACGCTCGACGTAGGGATGCAGGTGCTGCGGCGCGAGGCTGGGGTACTCGGTCAGATAGAGCTCGGTCAGGGCCTGCGTGCGCTCTGCTTCCACCGCGCGACGCTGGCCCTGCGCTGTAAGCCTGACCGCATCGGCCTCACCGCGCTCGAGCTGTCCCGCGCGCTCCAGTCGCCCGACGGCAGCTTGCCTGCGCCGATCCGACCACCCCCGCCAGCGCGTGGCGGCCGTGATCGACACGGGCGACGGCGCGCCTGCAGTGGGGGCACCCGCCAGCGACGCGGCGCGCTGCTTCGCGGGCTGCAGCGCGAACACGTCGCGCAGGAGCTGCCGCTCCACGAGGCCGCGCTCGTCCCGCCAGGACGCGAGCCAGGCCTGCAAGAGGCCCTTGCGCCGCCCGAGGAAGAGGCTGAGCGTGAACAGGATCGCGGTGGCCAGAATGATCGCGGCGCCCGCGGGCATGCGCGGGATGTTCGCGCTGGCCGTAGCGCCAGCCACCGACCCGACGGCTCCCACCGCCGCTGCGATCCCGATCGTGCCCGCCATCGACGAGGTCCACAGGCGCGCCGTCGCGGGCGGGATGATGAACATCGCCATGATCAGGAGCAGCCCAACGGTCTGCAGCCCGGCGATCGTGACCACCAGGCAGGTCAGCATGAGCAGCTCGTCGAGCCAGCGATGGGGGAGGCCCTGCGCGGCGACGAAGCCCTCGTCGAAACACAGGTTGAGCTCCTTGAACAGGAGGGACACGGCGACCAGCGCGACCGCGGAGACGATCAGAAGGGTCAGCGCCTCGCTGAGCACCATCGAGGCGACCATGCCGTAGATGTAGTACTCGAGCCCCGAGGCCCCAGGCAGCTCGAGGTTCTGGATGACCGACAGCCAGACGACGCCGACCCCGTAGAACACGGTCAGCACCACCGCGAGCGCGCCGTCCTCCCGGATCGGCGTGCGTCTCCGCAGGAACTGCACCGAGCGCACGGCGAGCCAGCCGCTGACGAGGGCGCCGAGCAGCAACCACAGGAAGCTCTTGCCGCCGGCTCCGAACTGCGCGACCAGGAGGAACGCGAGCGCGACGCCCGGGAGGGTCGCGTGACCGAGGGTGTCGCTCAGGAGCGAGCGCCGGCGGAACAACAGGAAGCAGCCGAGGACCCCCGTGGCGACGCCGAGGGTGGAGACCCCCAGGTAGACCACCTGAAGGTTGTACGACACGGCCAGCATCACGGTGCCTGGGTGCCCAGGCGCGTGAACGCGCCCTCGTCACTCGAGAACATCTCGAGCCGGCCGCCATAACACCTGGCGAGGTTCTCGCGGTGGAAGACCGAGCTCACGGCGCCGCACGCCACCACGCGCAGGTTGAGCAGCACCGCGTGATCGAACTTCTCGGCCACCGTGGCCAGATCGTGGTGGACGCAGGCCAGCGTCGCGCCCTCAGCCCTCAGCCCTCGCATCAGGTCGAGGATGACCTGCTCGGTCGTCGCGTCGATTCCGGCGAAGGGCTCGTCCATGAGGTAGAGGTCGGCCTTCTGCACCAGGGCGCGCGCGAGGAAGACACGCTGCTGCTGGCCGCCCGAGAGGGCGCCGATGCGCCGGTTCACGAAGGCGGACATGCCGACCCGGTCGAGGGCCTCCTGCGCGGCGCGCTTGGCCTCGCGCGTGACCCAACGAAAGAGCCCGAGCCGCCGGTACAGCCCCATGGCGACCACGTCCCGGGCGCTGATCGGATACTCCCAATCGACGCTCTCCCGCTGGGGGACGTACGCGATGCGGTCGCGGGCCTCGCGATAGCTCTTTCCGAAGAAGGTCACGCTGCCGCCGGAGACCGGCACCAGCTCGAGCATGGCCTTGATCAGCGTGCTCTTCCCGGCGCCGTTGGGGCCGACGATCCCGGTCATGCTGCCGCGCGGGATCTCGAGCTCCGCCTCCCAGAGGGCCGGCTTACGGTCGTAGCACACCGAGAGGTGCCGGGCCTGGACCGCGGGCTCGCCCGCACTCCGGGTGGGGTCGTTCATTCCAGCCCGAGCTTCCCGTTCAGCCCCCGCGCGGGGGCCTTGCCGCCGAGCTTGCGAGTGATCAGCGTCACGTTGTGGTCGACCATGCCGAGGTACGTGCCGACGTAGGTGCCCGCCGGCCCGGTCGCGTCCGAAAACAGCTGGCCGCCAATCTCGAGCTCGTGACCTCGGTCCCGCGCGCCCTCGAGCACCGCCTGCAGGTTGCGGTCCGAGACGATGTTCTCGATGAAGATCGCGCGGATGTCACGCTCGACGATGAAGTCGATCAGCGCGTCGATATCGGAGATTGCGGCCTCCGATTCGGTGGTCACCCCCTGGGCAGCGCGGACCTCGATGCCGTAGGCGCGGGCGAAGTAGTTGAAGGCGTCGTGGGCCGTGATCAGCACGCGCGAGCGCTCGGGGATCGAGGCGATGCACTCCTTGGCGTAGGCGTCGAGGGCCGCGAGCTGCTCGGTGTAGGCCTTGGCGCTTGCGCGGTAGTCGCCCGCGTGGGTCGGGTCGAACTCCGCCAGGGCCTCGGCCACGGCGTCCGTCGCGCTGATCCAGGCCCGAACGTCGTTCCACACGTGCGGGTCCCAGTGTCCGTCGAACTCCTCGGGCTCGAGCAGATAGCCCTGATCGAGCAGCTCGGTGACCGCGTAGCAGGGTACCTTCGAGCGGCTCAGCTTGGCGAAGCTGTCCGCCATGCGCCCTTCGAGCATCAGCCCCGAGTAGAAGATGACGTCCGCCTCCGCCAGCGTGGTCAGGTCGTCGCGGGTGGGCTTGTAGAGGTGCGGGTCGATGCCGGGACCCATCAGTCCCTCGACCTGGGCGTGCTCCCCAGCAACCTTCTGGACGATGTCGGTCACCATCGTGCAGGTGGTGACGATCGAGTAGGGGTGGGCCAGGGCCGCGTCGTCGGCCTCGGTCCCGCCATTGCCGCAGCCGGCGAGCAGGCCGCTGAGGGTCAGGAGCAGGATTCTGGAGAGTCGCATGGGTGCAGAGATTATCAGTCTCCTCGGCGCCGCGCCACACAGTAATTGAGACTGATTCTCAATCTCATAGTGAGCTAGGGGCCTGCGGCGGCTACCATTGCGCCCCTTGAGCACCCCCTCGTCGAACCGACCGGCCGACACGGAGCCGGCCCCGCGGGACGGCCGGCGGCGCAGCCTGTCGTGGTCCGTGCGTTGGGGGCACACCTACCTGTCCCTGCTCGGAGCGGGTGCGCTCGTGTTCTTCGCGCTGACGGGTCTGACCCTGAACCACCCGGGGGTGTTCGAGGCCGAGGACGCGGTCGTCGACCGCACCCTCGAAGGCACCCTCGACCCGCTGTGGTGCAAGGAGGACGTCGCGCGCCTCGAGATCGTCGAGCAATTGCGTGCCGAGCACGGCCTGCGTGGCCGCGTCCAGGACTTCACGATCGACGACTGGGAGCTTGCGCTGGTCTTCGCGGGGCCGGGCTACGGCGCCGACGTGACGATCGATCGCGAGAGCGGCGCGTTCTCCGGGTCGGAGACCCGGCGCGGCGCCTGGGCGCGACTGCATGACCTGCACAAGGGAACGGGCACGGGCGGCGCGTGGTCCTGGGTGATCGACGTGGCGGCGGTGGTCCTGTTCCTCGCCGGCTGCTCGGGGCTATGGCTCGTGTGCTACGTGAAGCGTCGACGTCGGGCGGGGCTCGTCACCGCGACCCTCGGAGCCGCGGCGGTCCTGGTGATCGTGCTCGCCCTCGAGTGGGTTTGACGCGAGACACTTGGTAGCACCGAGCGACCAACTAAGCTGCGGGCATGGTGCGCAACCTCGAGGAGCTCCTGGCTCATCTGCCAACGATCCAGGCCGGGCCGAAGGAGTCGGGTGAAGTCGAGTGGATCGTCAGACGTCCCGCGCAGCTCGAGCGCGAGGTGCTCGAGGAGGCGCGCCTCGACCCCGAGGTGGGGCTC